>CATPBV010000199.1 GCA_955652345.1 uncultured Solirubrobacteraceae bacterium
GTCGTGCGGGCTCGCGCGAAGCAGGATGCTCGACAGCATCGCGTTGATGCAGGCCGACTTGCCCGCGCCGGTGGTTCCGGCGACGAGCAGATGCGGCATCTTCGCCAGGTCGGCGCCGATCGCCCGCCCGGCGATGTCCTTACCGAGCCAGACAGTAAGTGGCGACCAGTCGGGGGGAGGCTCCTGGAAAACGTCACCAAGGTGCACGATCCGGCGCCGCGCGTTGGGCACCTCGACGCCCACGGCCTGCTTACCGGGGATCGGAGCGAGGATGCGGATATCAGTCGCGGCGAGCGCGTATGCCAGGGCGTCCTTGAGCTGCGCCACCTTGGAGACCTTGGTGCCGGGGGCGAGGCGCAGCTCGTAGCGGGTGATGTGAGGGCCGGTGACGCGTCCGACCACTTTGGCGTCGATGCCGAAGTGTCCGAGCGTCTCGAGCAGCAGCGCGGCGACCTGCTCCTGCCCGGCCGTGTCGGGCTTGGCGGCCTCGCCCGTCGAGCGGACGAGGATGCGCGATGGTGGCACCCGCCATTGGAACCGGGGATCATCGGTGACCGAGGCCCGGAAGCGACCTTGTGGGGTGAGCTCCGAGGGGTCGACGGGCGCCCGTCGCTCCTCGGAAGGCGCATCCGCGCTACCGGCCTCGTCGGCTTCGGCGGCGGTCACCGCCGGTGCATCAGGCTCGTTCGGCGGCGCCTCAACGTGCGTCGCCCGCACCACGAGCTCAGCGGTGTCGGGCTCGGGAGGAAGCACGGGCTCCGCCGGCGAGACCACCCACTCCGGCCCCGAAGGCATCGCCTCAGCCCCCGGGCGGGCCACGCTGGCCCGCAGCTCGTCGGTCGAGCGCCGGAGCGCGCGACCCGTGCTCCCGACACCCGATCCAGCTGCTCTCGCGATTCCGGCGATCGATGCCCCCGTCAAGAGAACCAAGCCCGCGAGCACCAGGAACACAGCCAGGATATGCGCGCCGAGGGTGGAGAACAGATGCGAGGCGACCCACAGCTCCGCCTGTCCGAGGATCCCTCCGCGTTGCTCGAACAACGTCGCCTGCCAGAAGTGGCGGGCGACGACGGCTCCAGGCCCGATGCCGAGCGTCCCCGCCGAGAGCACCAGCGTCACTCCCGCGATCAGGCAGGCGAGCGCGGCGCGGACCGAGCGCCCAGGCGGCCGGAGCTCCCGCATCAGCACCAGCGCACCAGCGGCGACCAGGGCGGCGGGGATCGCGTAGCCGAGCGCTCCGACCACGAATCGCACGCCGGTCATCACCCGATTGCCCAGCGCCCCGCCCGACCACTGCAGGTACGCCACCCCACCGAGGAAGATCCCGAAGGCGATCAGCGCCAGAGCGATGATGTCGACGTGGTGGGGCTCGAGCACCGGCCACGACAGGCGCAGGGAGGGACGGCTCGCGAACAGTGAGCGCCGCGCGCGCCGGCGCGGCGGCTTTCGTCTCTTACGAGCAGCCATGTCCAACCGAATGGCTTCGACGCCCGAGGACGGGCTCCTCCGTCGCTCACGACGATGCATCCGACGTTTTGCACGTATCTCGGGCCTTTCGCCGTAAGCATCGGGCTGGCCTACCATCTGAGAGCGAATGCCGGACTACGAGCGGACCCCCCGAGTGCTGGTCGTCGAGGACGACGACGCGATCGCCCAAGTCCTTCAGCGCTCCTTGCGGATGGCCGGCTACGACGTCAAGCTCGCGGCCGATGGACTAACGGCGCTCGACGACGCCCATGCCTTCCTGCCCGACCTGGTGATCCTCGATCTCTCGCTTCCCGGACTAGACGGCATCGAGGTCGCCCGGACGCTTCGCGAGAACGATGATGTGCCGATCCTCGTGCTGACGGCCCGCGACGCGGTCGAAGCGCGCGTCGCGGGGCTCGATTCGGGAGCCGACGACTACCTCGTCAAGCCGTTCGAGCGTCAGGAGCTGCTCGCCCGGTTGCGGGCGCTGCTCCGTCGCCGACCCCCCCGCGGTCAGGCGACGCTCACGGTGGGAGACCTGAAGCTCAACCCAGACACGCACGAGGTCGCTCGAAACGCGCGGCCGATCGACCTGACCCAGCGCGAGTTCGAGCTGCTCGAGTACCTGATGCGCAACGAGCGGATCGTCGTCTCGCGGCAGCGGCTGCTCGACGAGGTGTGGGGCTATGACCCGTTTTCGATGACCAATACGATCGAGGTGTTCGTCTCCAATCTCCGGAGGAAGCTGGAAGCCGATGGCGAGAGCCGGCTCCTACACACGATCCGCGGCGCGGGCTACGTTCTCCGCGTATAGAGCCGTTCCGATCCGGTGGCGGTTGGCTGGTGGCTCGGCGGTGCTCACGTTCATCATCCTCGCCGCGTTCGCGGGGATCGTCGGCACGCTCACCGCCGCGCGGATCCACGACCAGTTCAACAACGACGTCAACCAGACGGCTGACCGGCTCCAGCAGCGGCTGAACAAGAGCCTCGTACTCAGCAACGGCAAGCTCACCGGCTGCAGCCGCAACGACATATCGGCGATCGCGAGCGCCGAGCGGGGCCTGGCCAGAATCTTCTCGGGGGCCGACCTGGCGTGCACACCACCCACTTCGAAGGCCAAGGGCGCCGACGCCATACCGCAGGCCTCGCTGTTCAGCTCGCCGCCGATCCAGCCGTCCGCGAACTTCACGCAGTCCGGCTATGAGGTCGCGGTGCGGCAGCTGTCGGTGCGTCCGCGGCCGCAGGACAACGGGACGCTCCAGCTGTTGTTCGCGCGGCCGCTGTCGGACGTCGACCACACGATCGGCCAGCTCCAGTTCTTCCTGCTGCTCGGCGTCATCGGCGGCACGGTCCTCGCGCTGCTCGCCGGACTCGCCACCGCGCAGCGGGCGATGCGCCCGATCCGCGAGCTGACCAACGCCGCGAGGGAGATCGAGCGCACCCGGGACCCTCGCCGGCGCGTGCCGCACCCGAGAGCAGATGACGAGATCGCCGAGCTCGCCCGGACTCTCGAAGGGATGTTGGGCGCGCTCGACAGCGCGCGCGCCGACACCGAGGCGATGCTGCACCGCCAGCGCGAGTTCGTCGCCGACGCCTCGCACGAGCTGCGAACCCCGCTGACCAGCGTGCTCGCGAACCTCGAGCTGCTGGCCGAGGAGCTCGGCGGCGAGCAGGAGGAGACGGCTCAGGCGGCGTTACGCTCGACCAAGCGGATGCGGCGACTGGTGGGCGACCTGCTGCTGCTCGCCCGTGCCGACGCCAAGCGCGTCGGGCCCGAACGGCCCACGGACCTCGCCGAGGTGCTGACCGAGGTCGCGTCCGAGCTCGGGCCGATGGCCGGCGACCACCAGCTATCACTCGACGCACGACCCGCTGTCGTGCCGGGAGTCAGGGACGACCTACACCGATTGACCCTGAACATGATCGAAAACGGCGTCCGACACACACCGCCGGGCACCCACATCACTGCGAGCACCCGCGCGCAGGACGGCTACGCAGTTCTCACCGTGGAGGACGACGGGCCCGGGATCCCGCCGGCTATCCGCCAGCGGGTGTTCGAACGCTTCGTACGCAGCGGGCAGGGATCTGGCCTGGGGCTAGCGATCGTCCGCGCGGTGGCTGAATCGCACGGCGGCACCGTGGCGCTCGAGCGCCCGGCAGGCGGCCACGGGACGCGGCTGGTTGTCAGGCTCCCGCGCGACCGCGTACGGAGCCGGGACGGCCATGGAACGAACGGCCTGGCTCAGACCTCGACGACGACGGGAAGCACCATCGGCCGGCGCCGCAGCCGGTCGTAGACGAACGCCGCGAGGTCGTCGTGAAGCTCCTGCTGGAGCAGATCGATCTCGCGCACTCCATCCCGCGCGGCGCTGGCAAGTGAACGCTCCACCTCCTGGCGAATCTCCTCGACGAGGTCGCCCGCCTGTTCGATGAACGGCACCCCACGGAAGATCACCTCCGGGGGGACGACCGATTCGCCGCTCTGCTCGGATACGGTCGCGACCACGATGAAGATCCCGTCGGCCGAGAGCATCCGGCGGTCGCGAAGCGCGACGTCCGCGGGATCGCCGATGTCGACGCCATCGACGAAGATCATCCCCGACTGCTCGGGCTCGCCGAAGCGGGCGCCGCTCGAGTCGATCTCGAGCGGCAGGCCGTTCTCCCCGCGGAACACGGCCTCGGGATCGACGCCGACCGCCGCCGCGAGCTCGGCGTGGAGTTGGATGCGCTTGAAGTCGCCGTGGATCGGGAGCACGTAGCGTGGCTTGAGCAGGTTCAGCATCAGCTTGAGCTCCTCGGCGTATCCGTGTCCCGAGGCATGGATCGGGGCCTCGCGCGGGGTGATCACGTTGCAGCCGATGTGGTAGAGCCGGTCGACGGTCTCCCCCACCGAGCGCTCGTTGCCGGGGATCGGCGTGGCCGAGAACACGACCGTGTCGCCGCGATGGAGCTTGATCATCCGGTGGTCGTTGTGCGCCATCCGCCGCAGCGCCGACAGCGGCTCGCCTTGTGAACCGGTCGAGATCACGACGATCTTCTCGTCGGGCCAGTCCTCGACCTCGGCCGGCTGCACGAGAATTCCCTCCGGGAGCTCGATGTGACCGAGCGAGCGGCCGATGTTCACGTTCTTGCGCATCGACCTACCGACCAGCGAGACCTTGCGGCCGAGCGCCGCGGCGGCATCGATCACCTGCTGGACGCGGTGGATGTTGGAGGCGAAGCTGGTCACGACGATCCGCCCCGGGGCCCGCGAGAACACCTCCTGGAGATGCGGCCCGACCCCCCGTTCCGAAGGTGAGTAGCCGGCCCGGTCGGCGTTGGTCGAATCCCCGCACAGCACAAGCACACCTTCGCGCCCGAGCTCTGCAAGCCGCGAGACGTCGGCCGCGATTCCGTCGACGGGTGTGTTGTCGAACTTGTAGTCGCCAGTCACGAGCACCGTGCCGAGCTCGGTTCCGACCGCGACCGCAGCCGAGTCCGGGATCGAGTGCGTCATGTGCACGAGCTCGATCGTGAACGGCCCGAGACTGAGCCTGTCGCCGGGCTTCAGATCCTCCATCGGGACCTCCCGAAGGTTGTGCTCATCGAGCTTCGATCGCGCCATCGCCACCGTCAGCCTGCCGCCATAGATCTGCGGCCATGGATCGAGCTCTCGGAGCACCCACGGAAGCGCCCCGAGGTGATCCTCGTGGCCGTGGGTCACGACGACCGCCTCGATGTCGTCCGCGCGCTCGCGCAGGTAGCTGAAGTCGGGCAGGACGAGGTCGATCCCGAGCATGTCCGTTGTCGGGAATCGGAGCCCGACGTCGACGACCACGATGCGGCCGTCGTACTCGATGACGGTCATGTTCTTACCGATCTCGCCCAGCCCGCCCAGCGGGAGGACGCGCAGCGTTCCGCTCACAGGCGGGCGTGCAAGCGGTCCAGCAGTCCGTGGCGCTCGAGCATCGCCTCGAGCACGGCCAGCTCGTCCGGGTCCGGCTCGATGTACGGCAACCGCGGAACGCCGACGCTCAGCCCGAGCATGTTCAAGGCGGCCTTGACACTGCACGTGAGCGGCGCGATCGCGAGATCGCGGTAGACGTCCAGAAGGCTGTCGTGGATCTCGCGCCGGTGCTCTGGCTCGTCGACCATCCGGCGCATCGCCTCGCCGAACAGGTGGCTCGCGACCAGGATCCCGCCAGGCTCGCCGAGGTCGAGCACGTCCGCGAGCATGTCGTCGTTGCCGGCGTAGATCATCAGCCCGTCGATCTTGGCGAGATTGGCGGCGTTGGCCTGCTTGACGGCGACGATGTTCTCCATCTGTGCGAGCTCGGCCAGCAGGTCGTTGCTCATGTCAGACGCGGTGCGCTGCGGGATGTTGTAGAGGATGATCGGGAGGTCGGTCGCGCGGACGATCTCCTCGTAGTGGCGGGCGATTCCGCGGCGACTCGGCCGGTTGTAGTACGGGTTCACGTGGAGCAGCGCGTCGGGGCGGAGCTCGGTGGCTCGCTCGGTCAGCGCAGTGGCGTGGCGGGTGTCGTTCGAGCCGACGCCGGCGATCACCGTACCGCGCCCGCCCATCTCCTCGACGGCGATGCGAACCATCCGCATACGCTCATCGTCGGTGAGCGTCGAGCCCTCGCCGGTCGTGCCGCACACAACCAGCCCGTCGGAGCCGCGGTCGACCAGGTGGTGCATCAGCCGCACGGCCGCTTCCTCGTCGAGCCGACCCTGCGCATCGAACGGGGTGACCATTGCGGTCAGGATCGCGCCGAAGCTCGGTCGCATCGCGGGCATTATCGCACTGGCCGCCAACGCTGCGGGGTCACGCGTCCCGCGGGTGAGCGCGTTTGTACCGGCGTGGGCGCAGGAGCTCAGCGCTGTTTGCGGCCGCCCCAGGCGAGCACAGAGAACGGGCCCATCACGTCGCTCGGGCGGTCATGAGCGGGTGGCGGCCCGGGCGCGAGGGCATGCTTCGGGGGCTCGGAGACGATGTGCGTGACGGGCGCACTGGTCAGCTTCGAGATCCGCTCGGGGAGCCCCGCGTGCAGCCACTTGGAGAGGTGCAACGGGAGCGTGCTGACAACGATCTCGTCGAAGCGCCCGGGATTCCACACCTCGGTGACCGCGACCACCGGATCCTCGGCCCCGACGCTTCCGTCCGCCTGAAGACCAGCCTCGCGAAGCAGCGCGAGCGCCTGCTCGAGCCTCTCGCGTGCCGCCGCGCGCCCGCCGGCGGACCGCGTCGCTGGGACCACCAGGGTGAACGCCGCCGGACCCCTCTCACTGCGCGCCCGCAGCCCGGCGATCAGCTCGGGCGAACTCGCGGTCACGCTCGCCACGACCAGGACGTTGCACTTCCATGTCACGTCCGATACCTCATTGTGCTCAAGCGCACAACATAGCGCGCGTCGGCGACGTCTCTACAAGAGGTGCTCGAGCCCGACGGTGGGCGACCGCGGCAGCGTGGCGACCCGACGCACTGCGAGCAACACCCCCGGCATGAACGACTCGCGGTCGGTCGAGTCGTGGCGGATCGTGAGCGTCTGCCCGACGTCGCCGAGGATCACCTCCTGGTGCGCGACGAGGCCAGGCAGCCTGACCGAGTGGATCGGAACCTCGTGACCCTCGGGCGACGCCTGCGCGATCAGCGCGGCGGTACGCGCCGCGGTTCCGCTCGGCTTGTCGAGCTTGCGGTCGTGATGCAGCTCGATGATCTCGGCCTTAGCCATGTGCCTCGCGGCCTGAGCGGCGAACTGCATCATCAGCACCGCTCCGATCGCGAAGTTCGGGGCTACGAACACGTTCGCCTCTGCACCCCCGAGGTCGTCGAGCTCCGCCGGGTCGAACCCGCTCGTCCCGATCACCACATGAACGCCGGCCGCGACTGCGTCACGCGCGTTGCGTACGGCGCTGTCCGGGATTGTGAAGTCGACCAGCACGTCTGCGTCGCCAAGCACCTCCGCCACGGCCGTCCCGAGCGCCGGGTCGGCACGCCCCGCGAGCTCCATGTCGGCCTGTTCCTCGACCGCGCGGCAGACGGTGCTTCCCATGCGCCCCGCCGCCCCGGCGACCGCAACCCTGATCACCCGGCGGTCTCCAGCGAGGGCTCGACCGCCGCCACCGCCTCGTCGAAGCGTGACTCATCGGGCCCGATCCCGGCCGCGGACAGCTGCTCCGGGCGCCACAGCTCCTCGACTAGCTCCGCCAGATCGTCCTTCGACACCGCATCGATGCGAGCGACGGCCTCGTCGAGCGACAGGAGCGGGGTCCCGGCAAGCAGCTCGGACCCGAGCCTAGTCATCCGCGCGCCGGTCGACTCGAGCGCCAGCACGACCCGGCCCTTGAGGTTCTCCTTCGCGCGTGTGAGCTCCTCGTCGGTCGCCGGCACCTTGCGGAGCCGGGCAAGCTCGGTCGCGACGACCGCAAGCCCCTCGCTCAGGTTCTCCGCTCGCGTTCCCAGATACAGACCGACCTGACCGGTGTCCTGGTAGGCGCTCGCGAACGAGTACACCGCGTATGCGAGGCCACGGCGCTCCCGGACCTCTTGGAACAGCCGGGACGAGGTCGTGCCGCCAAAGATGGTGTCGAGCACGCGCAGCGCGAACCGGCGCTCATCGTGTCGCGAGAGCCCGGCGCCTCCGAGGCACACGTGGTACTGCTCGGTGTCCTTGCGCTCGAATCGCCGCTTCGCACCCGCGGCGCCAGGCGCAGGCGGAGCTTGCAGAGCGGCGCCAAGCGGGATCCCGTCGGCGATCCGCTCCTGCGCGAGGGCGACGACCTGCTCGTGATCGACTGCCCCGGCGGCCGCGATCACGATGTTGGCGGGCACGTACCGAGAGCCGTGGAACCGCGCGATCTCGGCCACCGGCGTGTCCGCGATCACCTCCGCCCGGCCGATGATCGCCCGCCCCAGGGGGTGATCGCCGAAGACGGCCTCGCCGAGCACGTCGAACACCTTCTCCTGGGGATCGTCCTCGTACATCGCGATCTCCTCGAGGATCACCGCGCGCTCGGAGTCGACGTCGTTCAGGGCGGGCCTGAACACCATGTCTGTCATCACGTCGAAGGCGGCCTCGAGATGCTGGTCCATCACCCTCGCGTAGACCGACGTGGTCTCCTTGCCGGTTCCCGCGTTCAGCTCCGCCCCCATCGCGTCGAAGATCTGATCGATCTCGAGCGAGCCGTACTTGGAGGAGCCCTTGAACAGCAGGTGCTCGAGCAGGTGCGACAGACCGGCCTGCGCGTCGGTTTCGACGCGCGAGCCGGTGCCGATCCAGAATCCGATCGACACCGACCGGACGGAGGGCATCGCCTCCGTGATTACCCGAACCCCCGACTCGAGGGTGGTCAACCGGTGCTCGAGCGGCACGTGAGCGCTTAGTAGCGCGGACGATCCGGATCGCGGTCGCGCACGCGCGCTCCGTCGCGTCCGCCGTCGGGTCCGCCGCGGTCCCGCGGGCGACCGCGGTCCCGGCCGTCGCGACCGCCGCGATCGCCGCGGTCTCGGCGTGGGCCGGGGTCGCCGCTTCCGACGTCCGCAAGCTCCTCGGCGGTTTTGCCGAGGACTGCGGGATCGTCGGCGAGCCGCAGCCCGATCCGGCCGCGCTCGCGGTCGACCTCGACCACCCTCACGTGCAGCTCATCGCCCTTGTCGAGCACGTCCTCAACGGAATCGATCCGCGTGCCGGGGGACACGTTGGAGATGTGCAGCAGCCCGTCGGTTCCCTTGGAGAGCTCGATGAACGCGCCGAACGTGGTGGTCTTGACGACCTTTCCGGTGAATTCGTCGCCGACCTCGACCTCCTTGGTCATCGACCGAATGCGGTCGACCAGCGCCTCGCCCTGCTCGCCATTGGCGGCGTAGACGAGCACCTGACCTTCGTCGTTGACGTCGATCTGGGCCTCGAACTCCTCCTGGAGAGCGCGGATCGTCTCCCCGCCCTTGCCGATCAGCAGCCCGATCTTCTCGGGGTCGATCTTGATCGTGGAGATCCGCGGCGCGTGCTTGGAGAGCTCGGCGCGCGGAGCGTCGATCACCTTGGCCATCTCGCCGAGGATGAACGTCCTCGCGGTCTTGGCCTGTGACAGCGCATCACGCAGGATGTCGAAGGTCACCCCGGTGATCTTGATGTCCATCTGGAGCGCGGTGATCCCGCGCTCGGTTCCGGCGACCTTGAAGTCCATGTCGCCGAGGTGGTCCTCGACGCCGGCGATGTCGGTGAGCACGATGTACTCATCGCCCTCCTTGATCAGCCCCATCGCGATCCCGGCGACCGTGCTCTTGACCGGGACGCCGGCGTCCATCAGTGACAGCGAGGAGCCGCACACCGACGCCATCGACGACGAGCCGTTCGACTCGAGGATGTCCGACACGACGCGGATCGTGTACGGGAATTCCTCCTGCGAGGGGATCATCGGTACCAGGGCCCGCTCGGCGAGCGCCCCGTGACCGATGTCGCGGCGCTTGGGGCCGCGCATGAAGCCGGCTTCCCCGACCGAGAACGGCGGGAAGTTGTAGTGGTGGAAGTAGCGCTTGGCGGTCTCGAGCCCGAGTGTGTCGAGGCGCATCTCCTCGCGCGTGGTGCCGAGTGCGACGACGCTCAACGCCTGCGTCTGGCCGCGGGTGAACAAGGCCGACCCGTGCGCGCGCGCTGCAACGCCGACCTCGATCGCGATCGGCCGGATCTCCTCGGCGCTGCGGCCGTCGGGGCGCTTCTTCTGGACGGCGATCCGCTCTCGGATCAGCGTCTTCTCCAGTGCGTCGAACACCCGCTGTGCGGCGGCGCGGCAGTCCGCGTGGTCGTCCGCCTCGGGATCCGGTGCGTACTGCGCGAGCACCTCCTCCTCAACGGCCTTGGTGGCGTCCTGGCGAGCGAGCTTGTCCTCGACCTGCGTGGCGGCGTCGAGCGCGGCGCCGTGCGAGGCCTTGACCTGCTCGTAGAGCTCCGGATCGACCTGCGGCACATCGACCTCGATCTTCGGCTTGCCAGCCTTCTCGGCAAGCTCGCGCTGCGCTGCGCAGAGCTTCTTGATCGCGTCGTGCGCGATGTCGAGTGCGTCGAGGATCTCCGCCTCGGGGATCTCGTTCGCACCGGCCTCGACCATCAGGATCGCGTCCTCGGTGCCGGCGACGATCAGATCCAGGTCTGTGTTGTCGACCAGATCCTCCTCGTTGGGGTTGATCACGAAGTTCCCATGGATCTTTCCGATCCGTACGGCGCCGACAGGGGCGGGGAACGGGATGTGGGAGACCATCAGCGCCGCTGAGGCGCCGTTCATCGCGAGGATGTCGTAGGGGTTCTCGTGATCAACCGAGATCGGCAGCGCGACGAGCTGTGTCTCGTAGCGCCAGCCCTTGGGGAACAACGGGCGGACCGGGCGGTCGATCAGGCGCGCGGTGAGTGTCGCCTTCTCCCCCGCACGGCCCTCGCGCTTAAAGAATGAGCCGGGAATCTTCCCGGCGGCGTACATCCGCTCCTCCACATCTACGGTGAGCGGCAAAAAATCCACATCGCGGACGTTGCCCGCGGTGGCGGTACAAAGGACCATCGTGTCGCCCGAGCGGACGACAACAGCGCCGGAGGCCTGCTTGGCCAGCTTGCCTGTCTCGAGCGAGATCTCCTTGCCCGCGATCTCGACGGACACGCGCGTAACGGCGTCAGACATATTCAATTCCCTTCTTGCTCCGCCCTTCGGTCGGCGGAGTGCGTCTCGTATCTCTCTTTTTGTTCCGAACGGGGGCTATGGTAGTCGGTCGGGCGGGATCCTCGATTGGCGCGGTGGCGATCGGTCATCCGACAGCCGTAAGGCCGGCCTGGGGGACGGCACTCAACGAGGGAGCCAGGAGGGGTGTCGCGATCCCCCCGATCCGCCACTTTTCGGGGTGCATAACGCGTCGAGCTACGTTCTCGCGGCCGAGCGTGACGCGCTGTGCACAAATCACGTGCGTAACGCGTCACGCGTGCGCGGTCGCGCACATCCTGACGTGCTCTGCACCCTACTTTGTGGAGCAATGACGCTCGGGACCTCGACGTGCCGCGTCGCTCCCTCATTGACCCCCGTTCCGGGGGCGCCACCTCGCGAAATCGAGGGAACGCCGCTGCGAAAGCGGACCGCCCGGTCCGCTTGTGATAGCCTAACCGGACCAGTGAGTCCAGTTTAGCGTCCGAAGGGAGCACCGTGAGCACGACAGCAAGCACACCATCCTCGCCCGACACCCGCCGATGGCTCGTCCTGGTCATCGCGTGCCTTGCGCAGTTCATGGTCGTGCTCGACGCCACCGTCGTCAACGTCGCGCTGCCCTCGATCCAGCGCGGACTTCAGTTCTCGGCCGCCAACCTGCAGTGGGTCGTCAACGCATACACGCTCGTCTTCGGCGGCTTCCTCCTGCTCGGAGGGCGCGCCGCCGATCTCCTTGGGCGCCGGCGGCTGTTCACAGCGGGCGTCGCGCTGTTCTCGATCGCCTCGCTCCTGAACGGCATTGCGCCCTCCGCGGCGACATTGATCGTCGGTCGCGGCCTCCAGGGCCTCGGCGGAGCGCTGGTCTCCCCGGCCGCGCTGTCGATCATCACCACCACCTTCACCGAAACCGGCGAGCGGACCAAGGCGCTCGGAGTGTGGAGCGCGATCGCCGCCGGGGGCGGTGCCGCGGGGCTGCTCCTCGGCGGCGTGCTCACCGATATCGCCTCCTGGCGCTGGGTGTTCTTCGTCAACGTGCCGGTCGGCCTTGCGACGGTCGCGCTGGCGCTCCGCTTCATTCCCGAGTCTCGCGCGCGCCTCGCTCACCGGACGTTTGACATGGCGGGTGCGATATCCGTCACGGCGGGCCTCGTCGTGCTCGTGTTCGCGATCGTCAAGGCGCAGGCGTACGGCTGGGGCTCGCCGCGGACGATTGGCTTGCTCGCGGCTGGCGCGGTCCTGCTCGCCGTGTTCATCGCGATCGAGCGTCGGAGCAAGGCACCCCTGATGCGCCTCAGCATCTTCCGCGTCCGCACGCTCGCGGTCGCGGACACCGTGCTGCTGCTGGTCGCGTCGGGAATGTTCGGGATGTTCTTCTTTGCGTCGCTGTACGTCCAGGAGATCCTGGGCTATAGCCCGTTGCAGGCTGGCCTCGCGTTCCTCCCAGTGACAGCCGGAATCGTCGTTGGAGCCGGCCTCGCCCAGCAGCTGATTCGCCGCATCGGAGTACGCAACGTGGCGCTGATCGGAATCGTCATCGCATCAGCCGGCATGCTGGTACTGACCCAGCTTCCGGTTCACGGCACCTATGTAGCCGACCTGCTTCCCGGACTGTTGCCGATGAGCATCGGCATGGGCCTGACGTTCGTGCCGATCACGCTGCTCGGCACGGGTGGAGTGACCGGCGACGACGCTGGGCTCGCCTCGGGCCTGTTCAACACTGCTCAGCAGGTCGGCGGCTCGCTCGGGCTGGCGATCCTGTCGACTCTCGCCGCCAGTCAGACCAGCAGCGTGCTGGTGGGTCATTCCGGTGTGCTCGCTGCGCGAGTCTCCGGCTATCACGTCGCGTTCGCCGCCGCGGCAATCATGCTCGCCCTCGGCGCGGTGATCCTCGGAGTGGGGCTGCGCGGGCGGCACGTTCGCGTCCTCGAGCGCGAGCTGACGCCGGCCGTCGCCTCGGCGTAGGACAATCTCTGCAATGGTCGAGACCGACCGCCACCTGCGCGCGGACGCCGAGCGCAACAGGCGAAAGCTGCTCGAGGCCGCGGCGCTCGAGTTCCGCGAGAACGGGCTCGACGTGTGCGTCGCGGACATCGCCGAGCGTGCCGGGGTCGGTCGCGGGACGGTGTTTCGCCATTTCCCCTCGAAGGAGCATCTGATCACGGCAGTCGTCGTCGAGCGGATGCACGAGGCCGCGGAGCGAGGCCGAGCCCGCCTCGAGGGCCCTGATCCGGACGGGGCACTGTTCTCCTTCCTCGAGGAGACGGTCGGAGGCCGCCACCTCGATCGCGCGCTCGTCGACGCGGTCGGCGACACGTTCCTCGGCAATCCCGAGATCCGCGGTGCGCTTGCGGAGGTCGTGCTGGCGCTCGACGCGCTCCTGCGCCGCGCCCAGGAGCAGGGCACGATTCGGCGCGACATCGGCGCCCTCGACGTGCTGATGATGACCAAGGGGGTGTGCCACGCGACGGGCCCGCTGCGCCAGCTCGACCCCGACATCGCAAACCGTCAGTTCGATCTGGTCCGATCCGCCCTGAGCGCTCCGAGCTCGGGCGAGCCTCTTCGTGGCCGACCGCTTACGCTCGAGGACATGGAGCATGCGTTCGCCGCGGCAGCCGGGCCGGCGCAGGCAGCGCCGGCGTAGCGCTAGCTGCGAGCCAGCAGCGGCACGTCGTGGACGATCTGGGCCGGGCTGAAGTTGCTCGGATAGACATCGGCCATGCGCCCGCTGGCGGTGATGCCGTAGACGATCGCCGAGTGGCCGGCGATCGCCTTCCCCGGGCCGAGCGTCACGCCCACCTGCCATGCCTTCCAGACCGGCAGCAGCTGACGGACGCTGCCCAGCAGGTAGTCCATTCGCCCGAGCGCGTCGCGCGCGGCCAGGAAGGACCGGACATCGGCTGGCGTGTCACGGCGCGGATCGACGGTGACGGCGAGGATCTGCACGCGGCGAGCCCAGCTACGGCTGAGCTGGCGCTGAGCCGAGGCGAGGGCGGCGACGATCAGCGGGCACACGTCCGGGCAGTGCACATACACGAACGTCACCAGCACGGCCTTGCCGCGGAACTGATGGAGCGCGACCGGCCGGCCCCTGAAGTCGTGCAGCGCGATCGGGGGAGCCAGCTTGGTCGGCTTCAGGATCAGGCCCTGCAGGCCGCTGCTGCTGACGGCCGCCGACGCAGCCCCGCCCGAGGCCCCGCAACCGCTCAACGCGGCCACAGCAAGGATTGGCCAGCACCAACACAAGATCCGACGCATCTACTGACTCAAGCGTACTGCCGCCGGCTCCCCTGCTCTGACTCCACCAGGCCGTCCCGCTCGGATCGGCCGAGCCAGCGATACAGGCCGACGAACACGAACACCGTCGCGGCCAGCGAGCCAGGCCCGAGCATGATCCCGCCGGCGAGCTGCTGGTCGGCAAGCGCGGAGATCCCGCCTGGGCGGTGCACCAGCGCGGCGTAGGCGGGATACAAGGGCTGCGAGGCGAATGCCAGGACGAGCGAGATCAGCCAGCCGACGATTGTCGCGCCAACGATGTAGTAGACGCGGTGGATCTGCGATAGACGAAGACGGAGCGGCGGCGAGTCGAGCACCTGCGCCCACAGCAGCACGCCGAACAGCATGAACGTGACGTGCTCGAGCACGTGAACGGCGGTGCTTCTGAGCGTCAGGTCGTAGGCGAACGGCACGTGCCAGAACACGAGATTGGCGCTGAAGGCGATCCACGCCGGCCCGGGCCGGCCGAGCAGCCGGCCGACGACACGAAGAACTGCAAGCGCAGGCGACCGCGCAATCGCCCTTGCCACCACTCGCCGGAACCGCAGCGGGAGCGGTCGCCAGATCGCCATCCATGGCGCGCCCAGCACGATCAGCGGCGCCGCAACGGTCAGCAGCAGGACATGTTGGAGCATGTGGACCCAGAACAGCTTCGGCGCCAGGCTGTCGATTGGCCCGACCAGCGCGACGATCACCGCCAGCAGGCCCGCGTAGAAC
>CATPBV010000200.1 GCA_955652345.1 uncultured Solirubrobacteraceae bacterium
CGGTGTCTCGGCTCCAAGGTGAGGAATGACGCCTGATGAGTGACGCGCCGCTCACGACCAAGCTTTACTTCGGCCCCTGGTACCGGCGGTCGCCCTTCTTCGAGGCTACTCAGCGCGCCGGGTGCATCGCGTATGACATCTACAACAAGATGTACCTGCCGGCGGAGTACGACGACCCGGCCGTCGAGTACCGGGCGCTCGACGAGGGGGTGACGCTGTGGGATGTCGGAGTCGAGCGGACAGTCCAGGTCAGTGGGCCCGACGCCGATCGGTTCGTGGACATGCTGACTTGCCGCGACCTCACGCGGTGCGCGGTCAAGCACGGCAAGTACATGATCGTGACCGCTCCCGACGGGGGGATAGTCAACGACCCCGTCCTTCTGCACGTCGATAGCGACATGTGGTGGATGCAGCTCGCCGACAGCGACGCCGGCCTGTATGCATTGGGCGTGCTATCCCAGACGGGCCTGGATGCTGAGGTCAGCTATCCCGACGTGCACCCGGTCCAGGTGCAGGGCCCGCGATCGGGGGAGACGCTGGCGAAGCTCGTCGGCAGCGCGGTTCTCGATCTGCGCTACTACTGGTGTGACCGCTTCCAGATGGGTGACATCCCGGTGGTGATCAGCCGCACCGGTTGGTCTGCGGTCCCGGGATTCGAAGTGAACCTTCTGGACGGTTCCCGCGGCGACGAGCTGTGGGACGCGATCATGAGCGCCGGCGAGGAGTTCGACATCCGCCCGATCGCACCAAACGAGGCGCGGCGCGTCGAAGCTGGCATCTTCAACTACGGATCCGACATGACATTGCGCGACACGCCCTTCCACGTGATGGGCCTTGAACGCCTCGTCGAGGAGCAGGCTCAGGACTACATCGGGAAGGCGGCACTCGAGCGCATTCGGAACGAGGGGGTCGACCGCAGGCTTGTCGGTATCCGGTTCGACTCTGACGAGCCGATCGTAGGGATCACGCGGCGCTGGCTCGCCAGCTGCGAGGGCCGCGAGGTCGGTCAGGTCACCGACGCCGTTTGGTCTCCCGGACTTCAGGCGAACATCGGCTACGTGTGGGTTCCCGTCGAACATGCAGCGCCCGGCACGGCGATCGATGTCGACTCCGAGCACGGGCACATGACGGGTAGCACTGCCGCGATTCCGTTTGTCGACCCGAACAAGCAACGCCCGGCCCAGTCGCTGCGGGGCACCGTCGCCTGACGACCGCCGCGGTCTCGAGACTGCGGGCCAGCACCGCGCTCACCCCTGCGGCACGTGCACGACTGCGTCGACTTCGACCAGCGCCCCGGGGATCGCCAGCGCCGAGACTTCGACGAGCGTGCTCGCCGGCCGTGACTCGCCGAAGTGGCGTTTGCGGACCTCGTTGACGGCCGCGCGGTGCTCGATCTCGACCAGGTAGACGACGACCTTGACGACGTCGTCGAAGCCGACGCCGGCACGGTTGAGTACGAGCGTGAGGTTGCGGAAGACCTGCTCGGCTTGGCGCGTGACCTCACTCCCGCCGATCAAGCTCCCGTCGCGGTCGACGGCCAGCAGCCCCGATACCCACAGCGTGTCGCCTGCACGGACGGCGTCGGTGTAGTGGCTGATCGGCTCGGGCAGGGACTCGGCCAGCCTGATGCGCTCGATCGGACCGCCGGGCACGGAGGGCTAAGCGTCGTAGTGGTTGAGCACCCGGGCGAGAATCGGCGAGGGGTTGAAGCCGTTGCACGGATTCAGGTCCTGCGGGCAGGACGAGATACCGACGATCGAATCCATCAGCACCTCGAACACGACCGAGTCGCCGGCCGTGCCGGGTGGGATCTCGTTGCCGAAGCTGCGATCGGGGTGGATCGGGGCGTTCTGGAAGATGTTGAACGGATCGGGGATCTCCCACTCGGTGATGCCCCAAGGGCTGTAGGCCTCGGCGAGGTTGGTACGGCAGCTGCGATGGCCCTCGACGCCGTAGTCGAGCCGGTATCGGCGGTCGTCGCACATCGAGGTGATCACGTCGTGGCTCCCGACGTCGTCATGCACGAGCTTGAACATCGGCCGGCGCCAGTTACTCTCGAGCAGATCTCCGACCTCGAGGCCCAGTCGGAGCGTGGCGGAGCGGGTGTGCGTGGTCGACAGCCACTCGCGCCGGTCGAGCGCGGCGAACGCGACCACATCGGCGACCTGCTGACCCTCGACGTCGACGATCTCCAGAAACTGTCCCTTGCTCACCGGAAACGCGGTTCCGTGCCCGCCCGGAATGAAGATCTCGGTCGGGTCGCTCGCAACTGTCGTCATCTCCGCCTCCCTCGTTGCATTCCGATGGTGGATGATGTATGAAATACCAACCGGAGCTCAACATCAACTGGACGGGGGATTACATGAGGCGTCTGGGAATCCTCATCGGCGGTCTGCTGGCGGTGGTGCTGGCCGGATGCGGGGGCACGGGAGGAGCCGGGTCGACACTCGCGGTCGGCGCTTTCAACCCGTTCAGCGGCCGCGACGCGTCGTTCGGGCCGGAGATGATGGGCGGCTGCATCCCGGCGGTGAGTCTCGTAAACCAGGCCGGCGGCGTGCTGGGCCACAAGATCAGCTGCCAGGCAGTCGACACCCGCGGCGACCCGGCCGATGCGGTCCCTGCAGCCACGAAGATGATCGCGACGACGACGAATCTGGTCGGCGTCCTCGGACCGAGCGCCGATGAAGCGGACGCAACCGTGCCGGTCCTCAATTCGGCCAAGATCCCGATGTTCGCCGACACCGGCGAGGCCGCCTTCGATCGCTCGAAGTACACCTACTTCTACCGGCTGACCCCCGCCGACGACGTGAAGGGCTATGCACTGGCGGAGTGGGCGCACCAAAGCGGCTACACGCGCGCGGCGGCGGTGTTCGGCAACGACACCGGCGCGCAGTCGGATGTGCCGACGCTACTGAAGGCGTTCAAAGCGCTAGGCGGCACGATCA
>CATPBV010000201.1 GCA_955652345.1 uncultured Solirubrobacteraceae bacterium
CGCTAGCTCCAAGTCGGCTAGCACCGGCTCCTCATTTCGCGGAAGAGCAAGGCTCTCGGAGCGACCACTCGCGCCGATGGGCGCCTCCGGCCGGGCCCGGTTGCGCAATTGGCGAGTTGCGGGTCTCCTGCCATGCGCAGCGCGAGACCTGCTCTGCCTCAGCGCGGGTACTCCCGCCGCGTTCGCGGGGCGCAGTCCTCGGCGCCGTCGCCGGTGACCCGGCGCCCACATGGGGCCCCCCGATGACCGGTTAGCGTGCTCTCACAGCCTCGGCACCGGAGAGGAGGATCCCGCGGACGGGGTCGGGTCCCGAGAGCAGCGCGTGGGTGGTCACGTCCGCGGCTATCTCGAGGTCGCGAGCGAGGCGGTCGACGGGATACCCGCGGCTCTCGAGTATCCCTGCCAGCCAGGCGAGTTGGTCGCTGAAGTCGCCCCACCCTGCGGCGGCCATGATCGCCCAGGAGAGCAGCCACTGGTTGTCGTAGACACACCATTCGAGCCCTCGGTCGCCGTAGCGGTCGGCTTCGTCGGGAAACTCGAGTCGGTGGCGGCGGCCGATCTCTCGGGCAAGCGGCACGAGCTCGACGATCGAGCCGTCGGGCAATGTCGCCGAGTCGGGTGGTGCGCCTCCGCTGGGCGATCCCGGCGGCCGGCTCACTCGGCGATGACCTCGTAGGTGTGGAGGTGCTCGAGGCGCTCAAGCTTGATCAGCTCTTGCACGCTCGGGTCGATCCGGTCGTGCGAGATTGCGTGCGCCTCGCTTTTCATGTACGCCGTGAAGCTAGCGCGGTCGCGCCATCGGCTGACCATGACGAGCTCACCTGCGTCGCGGTCAGATTGCCAGACCTGGAGGTCGATGAAGCCGTCTACGTCGTCGACGAGGTGTGCGCGCGCACGGAAGGCGGCGGTCAGTCTTGGTGCGCCGTGCTCCTTGACGCGCAGGCGAGACAGCGAGACGTACATCGCGGCGTGAAGGATCGCACGGAACGGTCAGGGCGTAAGCGCAGCCGCGACGTCCACGAGCTCGCCCGCGAGTAACTCCGCGCCCAGCCGGTTGGCCAGAGCAGCGGAGGCGCCCGCGCCGCCGAGCCCGACTCGGATCTGCGCCGTGAGAGCGGTCAGCTCGTCGGCGCTGTCGAGGAACCGCTGCGGGGTCATCGCGGCCAGCACGACGATTGCGGGGGCGAGTTCATCCAGCGCGGCGGTGATGTCATCAAGCGGAGTGTCGGCGCCCAGGTAGGTGATCCGCCAGCCGCGCTCGCGGAGGGCAAGGCCGAAAGACAGCAGTCCGAGCTCGTGCAGCTCGCCGGGTGGGCAGGCCAGGATTGCGCGCGGTCCGACGCCGTGTCCCCAGTCCCGAGCCAGCGCGCGGAGGCGCCCGCCGATGATGTTGCTCGCGAAGTGTTCCTGGGCAACGCTTGCCTGGGCGGCGGCCCAGCGCACACCGAGCCGGCGCAGGAACGGCAGGATCACCTCCGCAAGGGCCTGTCGGAGTCCAAACGCGACAAGGAGACGATCGAGCGCCGCCTGGGCTGCGGACTCATCGAGCGCGTCAAAGCCGCGCTCGAGTGCCGCTTCGATGTCGGCTAGGGTCGCCGATGCCGCTTCGGGCTCTGGGTCGCCCGCGAGCTTCGCCAAGCGCGCAGCCTCGGAGGCGGAGAGCCCCGCGTTGATGTGCTCACGCATCGCCCGGACGCGGCGTTCGTCCTGCTCGGAATAAAGACGAAGTCCGCCCGGGGTTCGCTCAGGTGTCACCAGCCCGTAGCGGGTTTCCCACGCGCGTAGGAGCTCGGGGCTCTCCCCGACCCGCCTACTGAGCTCCCCAATCCGGAGTCGTCCAGTCTCGGCCACTACCCGATGCTAGCCGATCTAGGCAAGAACTTGACAGAATCTAGACAGAACATGTACAGTGGAGAGCCATGACCAAGGCACAGCTCACCAGGCTCGAAGACCACGACCTCGTGCTCCGGGTCGCTAGGGGCGACGTCCGGGCCTTCGAAGCGATCTACGACCGGCACAGCGCCCAAGTCTTCGGACTCGCGATGCGGGTCACCGGTCGCCGCAGAGCGGCCGAAGAAGCCACCCAAGACGCCTTTCTCGGCGTATGGCGAGCCGCACGAAGCTACGACACGAGCCGGGGAACGTTCAAAACGTGGCTCTTGTCGATGGTGCGAAACCGAAGCATCGACTGCCTGCGCCGCGAAGCCCGACACGATCGTGACGTCGAGATCGATGACGCGCTCGTCGCACAGCTCGAAGCCGCAGAGCGTACTGAGGAACAGGTGGCCGACCGCGAGGAATCATTCCACGCCCGCCAACTGCTGGTCAGCCTTCCGGACGACCAACGCGGGGTTATCGAGCTGGCGTACTTCAAAGGGCTGACTCAAACCGAAATCTCCGAAAAAGTAGGGATTCCGCTTGGGACGGTCAAGGGTAGGCAACGCCTCGCACTCACAAAGCTGCACCGAAAGCTGACCAGCGGTCCTGAGCTCGCACTGGCCGGATGACGAACGCCGGTCTCGGGAGATGGCGTAACAGCCTGACATCGCATAACGCGATCCCGACTAGGCCACTGGAGGTACAGCGCGCGCCGTATCGACGTGCCCACGTGGTGATCGCCCCCAGACACGGACGCGAGCCGGTCACCCAGCTCCATCTCATGCTCCCCCCGCGCTATCGCTGGCGCTTGGCGGCGCACCAAGGGCCTGGGCAGCTGCTCGGGCAGTTCATCCCGGCGGTCGACGTCGTGAGGGTCGTGCTGCTCGCGGTCGACGCGGACAGCATCGCGCGTGAGACGAACAACGCATGGGCCCGGAGACGCATTTCCTGGCCGCCTTTTCTCGCATCTTGGGCATTCGGCGATCGGGTTCATCGTCGGCTGAGCCTCGTGACGAGTGGGGTGGCGGGCCCACTCGCGCCAGCGCCCCGGGGGAATCGTCCCCGGGGCGTCGCCGCCGGCGAGTGGCGCCGACTCGTAGTAAAGGACCGCCGGAGCGCTCAGAGGACTCTGATCCGTCCAGCCCGGAACTCCGTACTGATCAGAGTGGGCCCGAGGCAAGAAAAGCACTGAGATGAGATTCGCCGTGGTGGGTTCCGGAATCTCAGGCCTCGTGGTGGCCCACCTCCTGCACCGAGCGCACGACATCACCGTGTTTGAGGCAAATGCCTATCCGGGCGGCCACACGAACACGATTCGCGTCGACACCCCGAACGAGACGCATCAGGTCGACACCGGCTTCATCGTCTTCAACGACCGCAACTACCCGAACTTCGAGCGGCTGCTCGAGCGCCTGGCGGTCAGCGGGCAGCCATCGACGATGAGCTTCAGCGTCAGCGACGGGGTGGGAGACTTCGAGTACAGCAGTGCCTCGCCCAACGGCCTGTTCGCCAACCGAGCGCACCTGCTGGCCCCCCGGTTTCACCGGATGGTCGCCGATCTGGCTCGGTTTAACCGCGCCGCGCGCGAGCTGCTCGCCGATCGTGCACACGATCTCTCTCTCGGCGACTGGCTGGAGCGCCATCGCTTCTCCCGGATGTTCATCGAGCGGCTGATCGTCCCCCAGGCCTCGGCCGTGTGGTCCGCCGCCCCTGGCCAGATGTGGTCGTTTCCCGCGCGCTTCCTGGCCGAGTTCTTCGACAACCACGGCATGCTCTCGTCCCGGGACCGGCCTCGCTGGCGGACGGTCCGCGGGGGATCCGCGCGCTACGTCGAGGCGCTCACGCGCCCTTTCGGGGAAAGGCTACGGCTCGGAACGCCCGTCGATGCCGTCACGCGCCACGCAGACCACGTGCTCGTCAAGCCCCGCGGCGGCGAGGCGGTGCGGTTCGACGAGGTCGTGCTGGCGACCCATTCCGACCAGGCGCTCGCGCTGCTGCGGGACGCCACCGATTGTGAGCACGAGATCCTCGGCGCGATCCCCTATCAGCCTAATGAGGCGGTGCTCCACACCGACGTTCGGCTCCTGCCCCGCCGCCGGCGCGCCTGGGCGAGCTGGAACTACCACCTGCTCCCCGAGCCCAGTGGAGTGGCCACGGTGACCTACCACATGAACCGCCTTCAGTCGCTGCGCGCCGAGCGCGAGTTCTGCGTGACGCTCAACCTCACCGAGGCGATCGATCCGGCTCATGTGATCCGCACGAATCCCTACGCGCATCCGGTGAACACGGCCGCGGGGGTCAAGGCGCAGGCGCGCGTGGATGAGATC
>CATPBV010000202.1 GCA_955652345.1 uncultured Solirubrobacteraceae bacterium
CTGTCGATGGGCGTCTACAAGGCGCTGCCGGAGCCGTTCGCGAGGGTCAGCAGCAAGACCGGTGCTCCGGTGGTGTCGACGATCGCGGTGGCCCTCGCGACCGCCGTCTGCCTGATCGTGCTCAGCCTCCTCTCCAACAACGTCCTCGGCGACTCGATCTCGGCGATCGTGCTGCAAATCGCGTTCTACTACACGCTGGTCGGCATCGCCTGCCTCGTTTACTTCCGCAAGGAGCTGTTCCGCAGCGCGAGCGACCTGATGCTGAAAGGCATCGTTCCGGCGATCGGCACCGGCATCCTCGGATGGGCGCTGGTGCACCAGCTGATCGCGAGCTACAAGACGAGCTTCGGGCTCACCACGATCTTCGGGATCGGCGGTGTATTCGTGATCGGCGTCGGCGCGGTGCTGATCGGCGTCGTGCTGATGCTGCTGTGGAACCTCCGCTCGCGGGCGTTCTTCCGGGGGGAGACGTTCACGCCCGACTGGGCAGCCGAGCACCGCCCCGATCTGATCTGACCTGGCGCCAGAACGGCCTGCGCCGGTGTCGCTCCCAGCGCCGGCGCAGGCCCACGAACGTGGGCACCGGCTTGGCTGGCTCGCGGAGCCCCGGTGATGCCGTTTGCGTCGGGCGCTACCCTCCCCGGACTCGTGTCCAAGACCCTCGTCATCGCCGAGAAGCCGTCCGTCGGGCAGCGCGACCTGACCAAGGTCCTGCCCGGCCCGTTCACCAAAGGCGACGGCTTCCTCGAGGGACCCGAGCACGTCATCACCTGGGCGGTCGGGCACCTCGTCCAGCTCGCCGACCCCGATGAGTACGACGAGCGCTTCAAGAAATGGCGGATGGCCGACCTGCCGATCGTGCCCGAGCACTTCAAGCTGGTGATCCGCGACGAGCGCTCGAAGAAGCAGATGAACGTCGTAAAGCGCCAGCTTGGCCGCGACGACGTCGACCTCGTCGTGAATGCCTGCGACGCGGGGCGCGAGGGCGAGCTGATCTTCGCCTACCTGTACGAGAAGGCAGGGGTGCGCAAACCGGTGAAGCGCCTCTGGCTGAACTCGATGACGCCCGACGCAATGCGGCAGGCTTTTGGCTCGCTACGGCCTGGCTCCGAGCTGGCATTGCTGGAAGCGGCCGCCCGCTCCCGCTCCGAGGCCGACTGGATCGTGGGGATGAACGCGACCCGCGCAGCCACAATCCGCTTGCGCTCCTCATTCGACGGCGCGGTCTCGTTGGGACGGGTGCAGACGCCCACTCTGGCGATCCTCGCGCGCCGGGAGGAGGAGATCCGGGCGTTCAGGCCAGAGCCCTATTGGGTGGTCGATGCCGTGTTCGATCCGGTTGCAGCGCCTACCGGGCGCGTGTACGAGGGGCGCTACCACGCGGGTGCCAACCCACGGATCAAGACGGCCGAAGAGGCGACAAAGATCGTCGAGGAATGCCTGCGGCAAACCGGCGAGATCACCAAGCTGGAGAAGACCGAGAAAAAAGACCGCGCGCCGATGCTGTACGACTTGACCCAGCTCCAGCGTGACGCCAACGGCCGGTTCGGGTTCACCGCCCGCCGCACGCTGGCCGCCGCCCAGCGCCTGTACGAGGAGCACAAGGCGCTCACGTATCCGCGGACCAACTCGCGCTACCTGACCCGGGACATGATCCCGGAGATCAAGCCGATCGCACGGCTCGTGGGCTCCCGGCGGGAGTACGCCGACGCCTCGAAGTACGTCCTCGGACTGGATGTGCTGCCGCTCGCGCGGGTGGTCAATGACGCCAAGGTCGCCGACCACCACGCAATCATCCCCACACGAGCTCAGAGCCACCCCGTCGATCGCATGAATTCCGATGACCGGCGGATCTATGACCTTGTGGTCCGCCGGTTCCTTGCGGTCTTCCATCCCGACGCGGTGTCCGAGAACACCCGGGTCGAGACGACCGTGTCCTCCCGCGTGTTCCGCACCCGCGGCAAGCTTCTACTCGTGCCGGGCTGGCGGGCTGTCTACGGGGAGACAGCCGATCTCGACGACGGCGGCGCGGAGGACGACGAGGGCCGCGAGCAGCGGCTGCCGAAGCTGGCTCAGGGCGAGTCCGCGGCGGTCCAGGAGGTCGCCTCGGAGGCGAAGGAGACCAAGCCACCGCGGCGCCACACTGAGAGGTCCCTGCTGGACATGATGGAGACCGCCGGAAAGCTCGTCGACGACGACGAGCTCCGCGAGGCGATGAAGGAATCGGGTATCGGCACGCCGGCGACCCGGGCGGCGATCATCGAGCGCTTGATCCAGGTCGGATACGTCGAGCGGGACGCACGCGCGCTGGTCGTGACCGAAAAGGGACTGAATGTGATCAGGCTGCTCGGCGAGCACGCGCTGACCTCCCCCGGAATGACCGGCGACTGGGAACGGCGCCTTGCGCTCATCGAGTCCGGTGGCGACTCTCGCGAGGCGTTCATGGGAGACATCGTCAAGTTCACCCAGGACACCGTCGGCGAGCTCGATCAGAAGCTGAAGGACGTGCGGATTCCTCGCGCCCGGCTCGGACCGTGCCCGGTATGCGGTCACGAGATCGTCGAGAATCGCAAGGGCTACTCGTGCTGGTCGCGCGACGACCCCGGGTGCGGGTTCGTCATCTGGAAGGCCAAGGCGGGCAAGCAGCTGCCGATCGCGGTCGCGCGAGAGCTGATCAAGACCGGCAGGACCGAGAAGCCGGTCACAGGCTTCAAGGGGCGCTCCGGGAAGAGCTTCCGCGCGCGTCTCGCTCTCCAGCAGGCGCCCGAGGGCAAATGGCGCGTGGAGTTCGACGAGCCATGGGCCCGTGAGGGTGCCGAGCCGGTCGTCCGGGAGGGCGAGACGGAGGAGGAGCAGCCCGCGGCAGCTTGAGCCGGCGCTCGGTGTCGTCGGGGCCGAGCGCCACCATAGGGGGTGATGCCCTTAACGCTCGTCCTCGGTCCCGCCAACTCCGCCAAGGCCGGCCACGTCCTCGGCGCCTACGCTGCCGCCACGCCCCGTGGCGCGCTGCTGGTCGTACCGAATGCCCAGGACGCCCGCCACTACGCCCGCGAGCTTGCGGGGCAGCGATCGGTGCTCGGCTCGGTCCTGACGTTCTCCGGCCTGTGCTTCGAGATCGCCAGGCGAGCCGGCTACAGCGCTCGGCGGCTATCGGCGCTCCAGCGCGAGCGCGTGCTCGTGCGGTCGGTCGAGCGGGCGCGCCTCCAGCTGCTTGCCGAGGCAGCAAGCCATCCAGGCTTCGTCGCGGCGGCGGGCGACCTGATCTCCGAGCTCGAGCGCTCGCTTGTGACTCCGCAGCGGTTCGCGTCCGCGATGCAGGCATGGGCGGGCGGCGACGAGCGTCGGGCGGGCTATGCCCGCGACGTGGCCGGTCTCCACCTCTCCTACGCACAGGAGCTCGATCGACTCGGTTGGGTCGACGGCGACCTGTACGCCTGGCGCGCGCTCGACGCCTTGCGGGCGCAGGCAGGGCGGTGGGGAGCGGCACCGGTGTTCTTCTACGGCTTCGACGATCTGCACGGATTGCAGAGAGATGCCGTCGAGACGCTGTCGAGCATGGCCGGGGTCGAGGTCGCCGTGTCGCTCACGTACGAGGCGGGACGGACGGCGCTCGCAGCGCGCGCCGAGGTCGTCGAGGAGCTGCGTCCGCTGGCCGACCGGGTGATCGAGCTTCCCGCGCTCGACGAGCACTACGCGTCGCCGTCGCGAAAAGCTCTGCACCACCTCGAGCGCTCGCTGTTCGAGCCGGCGAGCGGTGGCAACGGCACCACCCCCGAGCGACGCGAGGCTCGGATCGATCCAAGCGGCGTCGTGCGCCTGCTCGAGGCCGGGGGAGAGCGCGCCGAGGCGGAGCTGCTCGCGGCCGAGGCGGGAGAGCTGCTGCGAAACGGGATCGCAGGCGAGGAGATCGCGATCGTGCACCGATCGCCCCGTTCCGTGGCACCGCTGTTCGAGCGGGTGTTTGCGCAGTACGGCGTCGCGCTCGCGACGGGCTATGAGCTGCCCTTCGCGCACACCACGCTTGGCCGCTCGATCCTGGCTCTGGCGCGCTGCGCGCTGCTGCCCGAGGGTCGCGCACGCGCCGGGGACCTGCTCGCGTACCTCCGGGCGCCCGGCGTCTGTGACCCGGAGCTTGCCGACTCGCTCGAGCTCGCGGTCCGGCGTGAGGCTCTGAGGACGGCGGATCAGGCCCGCGCGCGGTTGCGGCTGCGACTAGCCGAGATCGACGCGCTCCGCGACGCTGTCGATCAGGCGGCGGAGCTGGCTCGTCAGGGCTCGAGGCTCCTGGCCGCTCACGGTCGTCGGCTTGCGCCCGTGCTCGATGGCGAGGGTGAGCTCGACGCCCGCGCCCTGGCGGCGATGCTTCGCGCCCTCGACGAGCTCGGGGAGCTCGGCGAGCGGCCAATCGGGCAGGGGTTGATGGACGTGCTGGAACGGCTCGAGGTCCGGGCGGGTACGAGAGCCCCCGGCGCCGTCGTGCTGACGGCCCCGCTCGAGATCCGCGCACGGCGCTTCCATACGGTGATCCTTGCCGGCCTCCAGGAGGGCGAGTTTCCGCGAGGTAGCGTCCCGGAGCCGTTTCTCTCGCAGGAGCTTCGCCGGGAGCTTGCGGCGAGCAGCGGTCTGCGCCTCGCGCTGCGCGAGGATGGCCTCGAGCGCGAGCGGTACCTGTTCTATTCGGCCGTGTCCAGGGCGACGCACCAGCTGATCCTGAGCTACCGGAGCTCGGACGAGGAGGGGAACCTGGCGCTCGCCTCGCCGTTCGTGGCCGACGTGGCCGAGCTGCTGGAGCCCGGATGGATGGAGCAGCGGCGCCGGCGGCTCCTCGCCGACGTCGTGTGGCCAGCCGAGCAGGCGCCGACCGAGCGCGAGCGGGCGCGGAGCCGGACGGACGCAAGCGCCGTATCGCCGCTCGAGCGGGGGCCGGAGAGCAGGGATCTCAGCGAGATCGCGCTGCGGAAAGTCCGCCATCGCGAGATCGTGTCGGGTGGGGCACTCGAGTGCTACGGCGACTGTCCCGTCAAGTGGCTCGTCGAGCGCGAGCTTCGCCCTGAGCAGCTGGAGCCAGAGCCGGAGCCGCTCGCGCGCGGAAGCTACGTGCACGAGGCCCTCGAGGAGATCATGCGAAGGCTGGGAGGCCCAGTCACCGAGGCGTCGCTGGCCGACGCCCTGTCGATCCTCGGGCAGGTCGTCTCCGAGCTCCACGCGCCGATCGCTCCCGGCAGCGGCGAGGGCGTCCGGAGAGCGCTGCTGCGGGGCATCGAAGCCGACCTACGCAGGTATCTGCATCACGAGGCGGCCGACGGCTGCGACTGGGATCCCGCCGAGCTCGAGCTGCGCTTCGGTTTCGACGAGGAGGCGGAATCCTTGCCGCCGCTCGATCTTGGCGAGGGCGTGCGCGTGCGAGGAGCGATCGACCGGGTCGACGTCGATCGCGAGCGCCGGCGCGCGATCGTCCGCGACTACAAGACTGGAGCCACTCGCCCAGCCTTCCAGGGCGCGCGCTGGTCGGCGGACCGCCGGGTGCAGGTTGCGCTGTACATGCTTGCGGTGAGGGAGCTGATGGGGCTCGAGCCGGTGGCGGGTCTGTATCAACCGCTCAGGGGCGCCGACCTGCGGCCCCGCGGAGTGTTCCTCGAGGGGACGAGCATCGGAAGCTGCCTGGTGGGCAACGACGCTCGCGACGAGGACGGGCTCCGCGCCGAGCTCGCGGACGCCTCCGGGCGCGCGGTCGAACTGGCCACGCGACTGCGCCGCGGTGACCTCGCGCCGACCCCGTCCACCTGCTCGCGCGACGGCTGCGCGTATCCGGGGATCTGCCGGAGCGGATGACGGCGCTCGAGTGCAGCGAGCCGACGGCCGGCGGTCGGGAATGGACCGACGAGCAGCGCTCGGCGATCGATCGCCGCGAAGGCGAGCTGCTGCTCGCCGCGAGTGCCGGCAGCGGCAAGACATCGGTGCTGGTCGAGCGGTTCGTGAGGGCCGTGCTCGAGGACGGCATCGATGTCGGGGCGATACTGACGATCACGTTCACGGAGAAGGCCTCGGCGGAGATGCGCGACCGGATCCGCAGACGGCTGCATGAGCTTGGCGCGGTAGATCTCGCCAGGGCGACCGAAGGGGCGTTCATCTCAACGATCCACGGCTTCTGTGCGCGGGTACTACGCGCGCACGCGGTGCTCGCCGGGATCGACCCGGCGTTCTCGGTACTCGACGAGGCTCAGGCGCGCAGGCTCGCCCGCGGCGCTTTCGACGACGCGCTCGAGCAGCTGGCGACCAGCGAGTCGGGCGTCGTCGAGCTGATCGCCGCGCACGGAGTCGGGACACTGCAGGGGGCGATCCTCGGGGTTTACGGCGAGCTGCGCTCGAGGGGCGAGCTCACGCCTGCACTGCCCGCCCTGGAGCCGGCGCCGGATCTCGAGGGACCGCGGGCGGCGCTCCTACGGGCTGCTGCTGCGCTCGCCGCCGAGCTCGATGCTCTCGAGGAGGGGCCCGCGCGCGTCGCCCAGGCGCTCGAGCGGCTGGCGCGGCGTGACGAGGTCGTGGCCGTCGCCGATCCATGGCCAGGGGATCTGGACCGCCTCGCGCTACCGGGTGGAAACGGCGCTGCGCTGAGCACGCCGGCCTGCGCCGCCTACACCGACGCTCTTGGTCGCTTTCGCGAGGCATGCGCCCACGAGTGGGCGGCCGCCGCGCACGGACCGCTCGATCGACTGTTGCGGGGGTTCGGAGCTCGATACGAGGAGCTGAAGCGCCGCCAGTCCGCCCTCGACTTCGAGGACCTCGAGCTGCTCACGCGCGAGCTCCTGCTCGCGGGCGACGAGCTGCGGGAGCGCTACGGCGCCCGCTTCGAGCGGATCATGGTCGACGAGCTCCAGGACACCAACCAGGTCCAGCTCGAGCTGATCGACTCGCTTGCGTCGGGGAATCTGTTCACGGTCGGCGACGCCCAGCAGTCGATCTACGGCTTTCGTCACGCCGACGTCGCGCTGTTCGAGGCTCGCGCGCGACGGATGGAGCAAGTGAGCGCGCTCGCCAGGCTCCAGACGAACTTCCGCTCGCGGCGCGAGATCCTCGAGGTGATCAACCAGGTGTTCGCCGCCGGCGCCGCGGATACGACCGGGGATCAGGACGCGGCCGCGGACGAGCCCTTCACTGCACTGATCGCGGGCCGCCACGATCCCTCCAGCAGCGATCCGAGAGTCGAGCTGCTGCTCGCCGACAAGCGCGCCGAGTGGGCCGACGACGAGGGCCTCGCTTCCCCGTGGCGGCTCGCTGAGGCGCGGGCGCTCGCCGTCCGCGTCGGCGAGCTGATCGCAGGCGGCGCTGCGCCCGCGGAGATCGTGGTCTTGACCAGGGCCAGCACCGACCTGCGCCTGTACGAGCGGGCGCTCGAGGAGCAGGGCGTCCCGACCTACCTGATCGGCGGGCGGGGCTATTGGTCGCATCCACAGGTGCTCGACGTCGTGGCGTATCTGCGGGCGCTCGCCAACCCTCGCGACGAAGAGGCGCTGTACAGCGTTCTTGCCTCTCCGATGGTCGGGGTCAGCCCCGACGCGCTGGTCGTGCTCGGCGCGGCAGCCCGCGAGGCCGAGCGCGATCCGTGGTGGGTGCTGCGACAGGCGGCAGCGCTACTCGACGAGCTGGAGGAGGCAGATCGGGACGCGCTCGCCCGCTTGACGACATGGTTTGCCGCCGAGCGCGCAGACGCTCACCGTCACGCGGTAGAGGAGCTGATCGACCGTGCGCTCGAGCGTTCCGGGTACGACCTGGCGATCCTGGCGATGCCCGGCGGGCGGCGGCGACTGGCGAACGTCCGCAAGCTGATGCGCCTCGCCCGCGAGCACGAGCTGCGCTCCGGCCGCGATCTGCGAGCCTTCCTCGATCAGCTGACGACCGGCGACGGGTCAGATGCCCGCGAGAGCGAGGCGCCCGTCGAGGGGGAGGCTCTCGATGCGGTCCGGCTGATGACGATCCATCGCGCCAAGGGCCTCGAGTTCGAGATCGTGTGCCTGGCCGACCTGGGCCGCACCCCGCGCTACGCGGCGGAGCTGATGCAGGTGGGGCGCGACGGGCGCTTCGGGGTCCGGATCGCGCAGCCCGGCACCGGAAAGCGTGAGCCGGCGCTCGCCTACAAGGCGCTGCGCGATGAACGAGTCGAGGAGCAGGCGAGCGAGGAGCGCAGGCTGATGTACGTGGCGATGACGCGGGCGAGGGAGCGGCTGATCGTCAGCGGCGCCGCCCGGCTCGATCGCTGGCCCGAGGGAAACGGGGGCGCCCCGATCGGCTGGCTCGGGCCGGCCCTGGTCCCCGATCTTTCCTCGACGCCTGCGGTGTCGCTGACGCTCGTGGGTGAATCGGACGGCCTGGTCGCTCCTACTCCCCGTACGCGGGAGCTCGAGCGTCCAGCCCCTGGGTCCGGGACGCTTTGCCGGGTAGAGCGGCCCGGTTCTTCCGTCGAGGTCCTCAGCTATTCCGCGCTCGGGCAGTATCGCCGCTGTGGGTACCGGTTCTATGTGGAGCGGGTGCTCGGTGTCCCCGCGCGGTCCGGACGGAGCGAGCCCACGCCCGGCGACCCCGTCACAGCGCCCGGGTGGTCTGCCGCCGAGCGGGGGGTGGTGATCCACGGGCTGCTGGAGCGCCTCGACTTCCGCCGGCCAGTCCCTACGAGCGCGGCGATGATCGCCGCCGCGTGCGAGCGCGCTGGGATCGCCGCGGGCGCCGACGAGCAGGCGCGTGACCTGACCGCGCTGCTCGGCTCCTTCACCGAGAGCGGGCTGTGCGAGCGTCTTGGTCGCGCGACGGAGGTGCGCCGCGAGCAGCGCTTCGGCTTCCCGCTGGGCGGCGGAGACGTGCCGATCACCGGCGCGCTCGACGTGCTCGCCCGGGAGCCGGACGGGATGCTGGTCGTCGACTACAAGAGCGATCGGCTCGAGGGCGCCGACCCAGCATCGGTCGTGGCCCGCGAGTACGCCACCCAGCGGCTGATCTATGCGCTCGCGGTGCTCCGCTCAGGCGCGGAGGCGGTGGAAGTCGTGTACGTGTTCCTGGAGCAGCCTGATGAGTTCGTGAGCGCCACGTTCACGGCGGCCGACCTGCCGGCGCTCGAGTCGGAGCTCGGGCGGCTTACCGAGCGGGTCCTTGCCGGGGACTTTCCGGTCGCCGATGCCCCTCACCGCGGGCTGTGCGAGGGGTGTCCCGCCGAGGGAGGCCTGTGCTCGTGGCCGCTGGAGATGACTCGCCGCGAGGCCCCCGACACCCTTTTCTAGCTAATCGGGAAGGAAGTGCACGTCGATCCGCTGGCGGTCGTCGCGTTGCTCGACCTTGGCCAGCGCTTCGAGCGTCCGGCGGTCTGCCGGGCGGCTCGCGCCGAACAGGCTCCGGGGATAGAGCCTGCGGGTCAGGACGACGTTGATCTCGGCGGCGTAGAGGGTCAGCTGAGCTCCGAGGTGCAGGAACACCAGGAGCGCGATCACGAAGCCGAACGCGCCGTAGGCCGCGTTGGCGTGCTTCAGCACGCGCCCGATGTAGATGCCGCCGACGGCCTGGAGGATCTCCCAGAACACGGCTGCGACGACCACCCCGATCCACATCGAGCTCGTCTCGACGGTGCGCGCGGTCATGAGGCGGAAGGCGGCGAAGAACAGCACGACGTTCAACAGCAGCGAGAACACGATGCCGGCGACGGTGAGGAGCGGACCCTTGCTCAGACCACCCGTAACGAGGCCCGAGGCGAGCGTCGCCACGATGAACAGGACACCCAATGAGGCCAGCAGCCCCAGCCCGTGAAGCCGCCTGTGCAGGAAGTCGGGGCGGTCCTTGAACGGCACGGCCCAGATCCTGTCGAACGCGTTCTGAGCGGCCTGGGTGATGCCCATTCCCGACCACAGTGAGGCTACGACGCCGATCACGAGAACGGCGACGTTGCCGTGGAGCGCCTTCACGGACACGAGCGCGCCGGCCGCCTGGAACTGGTGGCTCACCGTGTTCTCGATCTGTTGCTTCAAGCTCAGATCCCCCTGCAGCACGAACCCCAGAATCGTGTAGAACACCAGAAGCAGCGGAAACAGCGAGAAGAACGAGTAGTAGGCGACCAGCGCCGCGAGGTTTCCCGCCCCGTCGTCGCCGAACTTCTTTAGCACCGCCACCGGGATCGCGAGCCCTTTGTGACGCTGCTGGAACTCGTCAAAGACGCGAACCGGGCGCAGGATGTCCACGCGCGAAAGCTACCCGCCGTGCAGGCGTTCTGAGCGAGGAGCCAGCGTGCCAGGTGGCCTGAACGCCAGTCAGGCGGCGACGACGGCTTCCGCGGACGCGCCGGTGCCGTCGATCTGCATGCGCTCCCGGAGCACCACGGTGGCGCCGCGGCCGGGGCTGAAGGTGATGCTGCGCCGAGCGGTCGGCTCCGGCCGAAGATCCACCGCTTCGATTGCGTACCGGCTCAGCACCGCGCGCATCACGATCTTCATCTCCTGGAGCGCGAAGCTCGCCCCGAGGCACCTCCGGCGCCCGCCGCCGAACGGCAGCCACGTGTACGTCCCCGGAGGCGTGCCGAGGAAGCGCTCCGGCCGCATCGCCCACGGCTCCGGGTAGATCTCGGGGTCGTGATGGACGAGGTAGGCGCTCGCGAGCAGCGCGACGCCCGCGGGGTAGCGAAAGGCGCCGATCGTCACCGGCTGCTTGGTCAGGCGCGGCTCGGCATTGGGCAGCACCGGGCGCAGGCGCAGGACCTCGTAAATGGTCGCGGTCAGGTACTCGTCGCCGTCGTCGCGGTCGATCTCCTCGGTGAGCCGGTTCAGGACGGCGGGCTCGCGCGCCAGGCGCTCGAATCCCCAGGCCAGCTGCGAGGCGGTCGTCTCGTGGCCCGCCACCAGCGAGGTCATGAGCTCGTCGCGGATCTCTTGCTGTGACATCTCCGAGCCGTCCTCGTGGCGCGCTTGCAGGAGCATCGCGAGGATGTCGTTGCGGTCGGTGTCCGCCGCCGCCCGCCGCTCCTTCACCAGCTCGAAGATAAGCGAGTCGGTCCGGCGCACCAGCTGATCGAAGCGCCGCATCGGCCGCAGCCAGCCCAGGTAGCGCGCCGCCGCCGGCAGCACCGACAGCGGGTTCTCACTGAACACAAGCAGCTCCGTGACGAGATCGCGGAGCTCGTCCAGCTGCTGTCCCTGTTCGAGCCCGAACACCGCGCGCAGGATGACCTCGAGCGTAAGGCGCTGGAGTCGGGGGTGAAGCTGGACCGGCTCGTCGCAGGGCCACGACCGAACCTCGCGCTCGGTCAGCTCTCCCATCAGCCCTGCGAGCGCCGTCATGCGCTCGCCGTGGAACGCGGGCAGCATCAGCTTGCGCTGCTCGAGGTGCGCGCCCTCGTCGAGCAGGATCACCGAGAACCTGCCGACGAGCGGCTCGAGAATCCGCGCTCCTTCGCCTGGATGTAGCACCTCCGGCGGCGCGGTGAACACCTCCTTGATCTCCTCCGGGTCGGAGAGGATCACGAAGGGCGGCTGGAACGGCATCTTCACGGTGAACCGCTTGCCATAGCGCCGGCGCGCGCGCTGAAGAGTCGCGCTCGGTCGCTTCCAGACTCCGAGCAGCTGGAACGCTCCGGGGACCGTCGGACCAGGCGGCAGCTGCTTGCGTAGGTTTCGGCGCATCGGTTCGCTACTTCTACTCCACCGCGCCAGGAATTGTGTGACACACGTCATTGAGAGCGATCGACGCTCAGGCGAGCGGCTGCTGCCCGCTCTCGATCGCGAGCAGCCGCCGCTTGCGCTCGAGCCCCCCGGTGTATCCCCCGAGGCCTCCGCTGGAGTGCAGGATTCGGTGGCAGGGCACGATGATCGGCAGCGGGTTTGCGCCAAGCGCGTTGCCCGCGGCTCGCGCCGCTCGGGGGCTGCCGGCCTCACTGGCCATCTGCTTGTAGGTGGAGACCGAGCCGTACGGGACGCGGGCCGCGGCCGACAGCACCTTGCGCCCGAAGCCGCGGATCAGCTGCCAATCGAGCGGCAGCTCGAATTCCCGTCGGTCGCCGGCGAAGTACTGGTCGAGCTCGCGGCGTGGCTCGTCGAGCTTGCGGGGCGCCCGGATCACACGCGGGGAGACCCGCGCGGCCAGCTCGGAGAGCACCTGGTCCTCGCCGCCATCGACGTATGCCACGCGCACGAGACCGTGGGGCGTGAGCGCCAGCAGGAGCGGTCCGACCGGCGAGTCGAGCGTCGCATAGGCGACGTCGAGCAGCCCCGCGTCCGCGGCGGCGGTGCTCAAGTCGGGGAGCGGGCCCACGGCGGGCGGGGCTCCCACTCGCATGGCGCGCTCGAGTTGGTCGTCGGTGGTCATTCTGCGTGCTCCTTTCGCAGGCGCTTGAGGCCCTCGTGAACGTTGCGGCGCGCCGCTTCCTCGCTCGTGCCCATGGCCGCAGCGATCTCCGCAAACGCGGCGTCGGCGACGAACCGCATCGCGAGCGCCGTCCGCTGCTTGGCGGGAAGCTCGCGGACGGACGCCCAGACGTCGTGGTCGAAGCTCGCCCGATGGTCCACGACGGGCGTCTCCGCGGGCTCTGCGCTCGGAACTGCCGCGCGTTTACGGAAGCGCAGGACGTCGATTGCCTTGCGGTGCGCGATCGTGAAGATCCATCCGCGGAGGTTCGATGGGTCCCGCAGCCTCGGATACGCGCGCAGGGCCGAGAGCCACGTCTCCTGGTAGCAGTCGTCGGCGTCGGTGCGACCGACTGTCGCGATCAGGAATCGGTGGACGTCGCGGCCGTGCGCGTCTAGCAGCTGTTGGAACGGGGGAAGCGTCACTTGTGACACTGAGGATCAAACGCGCCGCGGCAGGGGATCGTGAGACTCCCGGCGCCCTGAAAGACCCCGCTCACCGCTTGATCGCGCCGCGCATGCGCTATACAAACCAAGTATGGCTCGCGCAATCTGGTCAGGGGCGATCAGCTTCGGGCTCGTCAACGTGCCC
>CATPBV010000203.1 GCA_955652345.1 uncultured Solirubrobacteraceae bacterium
AACGAGATCGACGGCATCCTGCGCACGGCTCAGAGCAGCGGTTTTGAGCGCTTCCACCTGGTCGGCTACTCCGGCGGCGGCGCGGCGAGCCTTGCGTTCGTGGCAAAGCACTCAGCGCGCCTGCTGAGTCTGGCGCTGATCGAACCCGCCTGGATGGGGAACGAGGGGCTGAGCCCCGAGGAGGCGGCGGTTTGGCGCGAGTTCGATCGGGTCGCGACGCTCCCGGCCGATGAGCTGATGCCGGCGTTCGTCGCAAACCAGCTCGCCCCCGGAGTCGAACTGCCACCGCCACCGCCCGGCCCGCCACCGCAGTGGATGGCGACTCGTCCGGCGGGGCTGCGCATGATGGTGCAGACGTTCAGGGCATCGAGCCTTGACCTCGACCGCCTCCGGGCGTTCGAGCGGCCCGTCTACTTCGCGCTCGGCGGCAAAAGCAACCCGGACTACTACGGCCGCATGGCCGGGCGAGCCGGTGGGATCTTCCCTGACTTCACGCTCGAGGTCTTCGAGGAGCGCCACCACTTCGACCCCCCGCACCGCATCGAGCCGGAGCGCACCGCGAGCGCGCTGCGGGCTCACTGGGCGAGGGCAAGCGGCTGACCTGACCACCGGAAACAGAAGAGCCGGAGGTGCATCAAGGATTCGACCCTCGCAGCGCTGGAGGGCCGGTCGGCGACGGATAGTTTCTAAAGCGAGTCCAGTTGACGGCGCCTGAGAACCTGCTCGCGCTCACGCGCAGCGCGAAGCTTGCGAGCCTGCTGGTGGGTCAGCTCGTTGCGGCGGGCGATCTCCTTTCGGAGATCATTGAAGGCGGCCTCTGACGTCGATCGTCCCGGGCCTGGTTCTTGACCTCTCGGGTCTGATTCTTGCTTTTGCTTCGGCATGCTGCGCTCCTCGTCGCTCCACTAGGAAGACTGGCCACAGGAAGAATGCAAGAGCGCGGCACTCAGGCGGTGGAAACGTCTACCCAATTCTACTCGGCCGCTTCGCTCGACCGTTGCATCTGCGCTGCCCAGCCACCCGATCACCGGAGGAATCCCCTGGCGAGACGCTCGTCCTGATCCGGAAGCCGTGCTCTCCGGCGAATCCGCCCTGGGGGCGCTGTACGCGGGAATGTTGCCTCATGGCGAGAGTGTCGCTGGGTCCCCCGCGCCTGAGCGCCCCAAACGCGCAATCAGACCGTCGACCTCACGCAGCCACCTGCTCTCCTCGCCCTCGGCCATCTCATCCCAGGCGTCGCGCAGCTCACTCTCCCCGCGGACACGCTGGACCGCCTGCACCGCCTGGTCGATCTCCGAGTCGTGAGGTTGATGGGGGTGAGCGTCCACCCACTGACGCACATGATCCGGCAAACCTTCAGCTGCGTGACCGGCACAGGAAGCGGATAACTCTGCGGCCGCGATCGCCTCGCACGACACATCGATCCCAAGGTAGTCAGCCTCGCCCAACGCGCTATCAAGCGCCGCGGCGATAACCCAGCCTGGGTCAACCGCTTCCTCGACGAGAAAGAACCAGTCACTCGCCGGATCATTCTCGAAGCTCGCGACTCCCCACAATCCCACTGCGACGAACAATAGACTGAGGTCAGGGTGGGGGATGTACGCGAGTGGCACCGCCAGACTGACTTGTCTGGTGCTCCACGCCTGCCGATCCGTGCCGTACGGGCGATGCATATTCACCCTCAGCCACCGTCAAGGCGGCCGCCCAGCACAACATGGCCGACGTCGTCGGGGCTAGATGCGACGTGGAGGCATGCTCCGGGAGCCCAGTAGCCTCAATGGTGCATGGGATCTCTGCAGACGGCTCACTGCGACCAATGCGATTGGAGTGTGCGGTACGCGCAGGGCAGCCTCATGTCGAGCCATCCAAAGGGTGTTGAGCCCGCGCTCTGCCGCACCTGCCGCAATATCGTGAGTATCGCCGTCGACTACACCGTCGGTCGGGGCGTCGCGGGGAGTCCTTGCCCGACTTGCGGCGAACCAGTAGCGGCATGGGATGACCTGTCTCGGGGCGAGCCTGGCCGGTGTCCCCGCTGCGATCATGCGGTACGTATCGAGGATGTGATCAGCGTCGACTAGGCCGGTCTGGCGCTGATCTCTGATGACTGGCGACCGGAGGTGGGCGGCTCGCGCTCTCCCTCCTCCTGCTCGGCGGTCACGACTCCGCGAGGAAGTTGATCAGCAGCACGGACAGCCCGCCTCCGACGGCCATAGCGAAGCCGTCTACTCCGAACCCTCCAGGGTTGACGACGATCATCACGATCACCGCGAGGACCATGACGGCGCCAATGCCGTAGCGGACGACAGTCGTCCCCAACGAGGGTCGCGCGAGGCAGTTCACCGCACCGCGATCTCTGCGGCGAGCCCGTATGGCGCGACGAGCGCGATGCGGTCGCCGCTCCAGAACCGCCCCGGGTCATAGCGGCTTGCCGGTCGCGTACCGGCGAGCAGTCCCATGTGCTGGTAGGTCGTGGCGACGAGCTCGGCGCAGAAGACGGTCTCAAGCGACGATGAGCGACGCACCCGGCCCGGGAGCCACCGCCGCAGGAGCCCCAGCGTGGTCGGAAACGGCCGGCCGTCGAAGCGGTCGATGACCTCCATCAGCCGGTCCTCGTGGTAGCGCTCGATCGGGCCCTCGAGCTGGCGCACCCAGGCGCGCTGGTTGTAGCGCGCGTTCCAAGTGGTGACGGCCTCGGCGAGCAGATGGAGCTGCACACCTCGGTGTCGCTCACCGGTCCATACGTCAGGCAGCGAGCGGCCGAGCTCGGCGTGCCAGAGCAGCGGCGGTAGGTCGTCGATCGCGACGACCATGCCGACGTGGTTGACCGGACTGTTGGTGGCGGCGCGGATCGTCCGGTCCGCGAGCGAGGTTCCGCGAAACAGCCAGATGTCGCCAGTCGACGCGGTCGCCACGGCGTCCGCGAGAGCCAGAACTGTGTCATGCACCGCCCGAATAACCTACGGAACGATGCGTGTGCGGTGGAAGCTGATCGGGCTTGGCGGTCTTGCTGGGGTGGCCGCCACTGGCGTAGTCCTGGCCCGCAAGCGCCGCGCGCAGCGCGACTACCAACCCGACGAGCTGCGCGAGCGGCTTCATAGCCGTCTCGCCGGAGTCACCGCTGACCGCGCTGAGGCCGCCGCACGGTCGGACGACCCGGAGACGCCTGGTATCGACGACGGCCACGAGTAGCGACGTCGCCCCGCACTAATGCCGCGACGAGTTCCGCGCTCGCGGATCGGACGAAGAGCAGCCTCCTGTCAAGCTCTTGCTCCGCCGCCCACGTCATTGCAGGTTCCAGCCGAAGTACACCTCGGCACCGATGATCTGGTCTCCCTTGAACGTGAGGATCTCGGTGTTGCGACCCCGGCCCCCGTCGGACCTCGTCATCTCATAGGTCACGATCACCTCGTCGCCCGCCTCAACCAGCCGCACGAACTCGAACCGCTGCCCTTGCCCGGCGCCCGGCCAGCAGCGCTCGAAATATCCCGCGCGACTCAATCCGACATCCAGTGGACTCGAGAACGTGAACTCGTCAGCCAGGGTCCGCTCGACGGAGTTGCGGTCGCCGGCCGCGAACGCAATGTAGAGATCTCGAACGCGCTGAGCTCTATCAGGTGCGGACATCGCCGCCTTTCGTGTTGAGTGATGGGATACCGGCTATGACCGGCTCGCGGGACAAGACTCATCTGCTGGGATACTCCTCGCTCATGGAGCCCCAGTTCATCTCGCTGTCGGATCTGCACCGCTTCACTCTGGCGGAGGGGGTAAGCGCGCAGGCTCTGTTCGGCGAGCGGGCGATGCTCAATCTGGTGGAGCTCGCGCCGGATGCGCTCGTCTCCCGTCACAGCCATCCCCATGAGCAGCTCGGCGTCGTGCTGCGCGGAGAGCTGACGCTGGTGGTCGCGGGCCACAGCCGCCTCCTTAGAGAGATGGACGCCTTCACGCTGCCCGGAGAACTCGAACACCAGGCACAGGCGGGGCCCGAGGGAGCGCTCGTGCTCGACGTCTTCCAGCCGGTACGTGAGGACTACCGCGCTGCCGCGGCAGCGGACTGACACCAGGGTAGCCGTGGCTCCCTGTCGGGAGCGTTCCTGAACACTCACCCCGTCACGGGGTTGTCCCAGGCAGCGATGATCTCGGCGACGTGGCGGTGATCGGTTCCGCAGCATCCGCCGAGTAGCCGGATCGAAGGGAGCATGTCGTGAAGAGTGGCGTTGTCACGCGCGAGCGCCACGGGTTCGCCCTCGTCCAGCTGTTCTGCCTCGTCGAGCTGGGCGTGACTGAGCGTCGAGGCGTTAGCCCTCAGACCGCCAACGCGGGCAAGCGCTGGAGCGTCGTCGAGTCCAGCTGCGATATGCGTTGGGTGCGCGCAGTTGATCATGAAGAACTCCGCCGCCCCGCTGGTCGCGCGGTCGACCTGCTCTAGCGCTTGTGCGACCGACGTGCCGTCGGGAAGCCGGCCGTCTGTCTCAACCGTGAACGACACGACGACCGGCACGCCGGCGGCCGCCGCGGCCCGGACTATGCCGATCGCCTCCTCGGGATAGGTCAGTGTGAGCGCAGTGATGCGCTCGACGCCCGCGTCGCCCAGTGCGCCGATCTGCCAGGCGTGATACTCCGCCGCTTCGTCGCTGCTCATGCGCTCCCCGACGACGTACCCGTCACCGCGCGGACCGACCACGCCGTTGATCGTCACGCCTCCGCGGTGCTCAGCGAGCTCGCGGGCGAACGCGACCGCGTGGTGGTTGACTTGCGCGAGTCTCTTCCGGTCATAGCCGAGCTGTGTCCCCCAGTCCGGGTTCGCGCGCCAGGTCGCCGTGTCAAGGACGAACGGCAGCCCACGCTCCTGCGCGATCTCGAGGAACGGCTCAAAGTAGCGGCGAACCGCCGCCCGGCCGTGTTCGTCGGCGAGCAACGGGAACGAGGCAAAGCACGGAAGGTCAAAGCCCTCGTGAAACAACAAGACGGTCTCCATTCCGCCGTCGGTCAGCGCCATACGATCCGGTGCCATCAAATCGATCCTCTCGCCATAGGGCGCCCCGCGGAGATCACACGGTACTCCTGGAAGTCCCGACCGTCGTAACGCCTCGGGCTGTCGCTTGGACGAACGGAGCGGTCCGCGGACCCGACGGTCTCGCTTGCGCGATGAAGATTTGACTTAAGTATTTACTTCCTCTATACTCGCATCTGTAAGCAACTACAAGGAGTAAAGAGTTGGAATCAAACCTAAGCCCAACCATGACCGATTACCA
>CATPBV010000204.1 GCA_955652345.1 uncultured Solirubrobacteraceae bacterium
AGCACGACCCGCACATTCAGAGCGCAGCGCGCGCGGCTGCAAGTCCTCGGCCTCCGGGTCGCCGAGCTGCATCCGTTGTGCGACGTCGACACCTTCGATGACGCGCTCGCCGTCGCGCGGGTCGCTCCGCTCACGCGATTCGCCGACGCCGTGGCAGCCACCGGTGCCGGGGCCGCCGCGGCGTGGGCAGCATGACGCCACCACGCCCCGCCGAGCTGTACGCGCGGGCGCTCGAGGAGCGCTCGATCTTTGTACGGCGGGAGGACGGAGGCCGCCGCTCCGTGCCGATCGACACCTGGCTCGCTCCGCCGACCGCCGCCGACCGTCGCGTGCTCGATCGCGCCGTAGGGCCGGTGCTTGACGTGGGCTGCGGCCCCGGGCGCCACGCGCTCGCGCTGGCGCGGCGTGAGGTCGCGGCGGTAGGAGTCGATATCGCTCCCGCCGCCATCCGACGGGCGCGCGATCGCGGTGCGCGTGTCCTCCTTGCGTCGGTCTTCGACCCCCTTCCTGGTGCGGGCCAGTGGCAGACCGCGCTGCTGCTCGACGGGAACATCGGTATCGGTGGGAGGCCCGTCCCGCTACTGGGGCGCGTAAGGAGCCTGCTTGCCCCCGGTGGCCGGATCCTGTGCGAGCTGGGGCGTCCCGGGTCCGCCACGCGCTGCGAGCTGATCGCCCTCGAGGATGCCGAGGGTGTGCGAAGCACCTGGTTCGCTTGGGCTCGGGTGAGCGTCGACGGGCTCCCGCCCATGGCCGAGCGCGCGCGCCTCGAGATCGACGAGATCTGGGAGTCCGGCTCCCGCTGGTTCGCGCAGCTCTCGAGCGCCTCAGAGGGCCGAGGCCTGACACTCAATAGACGGTGTCGAACAGCACCTCCACCGCCAGTGCCTGAATGGCCAGCGACCACAGCAGCGGTCGCAGCGTCCGCGCCGAGATCGTCGCCGCCGCGGCCACGCAGGCCAGCGGCACGAACGGCAGCCAGATCCGCTCGGTCTCTGCCTTCGTGAACCCGAGCACCGCTGCTGCGAGCACGACCGCGGCGAGCGCGACCGCCGCCGGATCGCGTCGGCCGAGCGAGCGTGCTCCGAGCCACGCGGTCGGCATCCCCAGCATCAGCGCCCAGGCCACCGGAGAGCCGAACAGCCAGTAGGCGTAGGGCCGGGTGGAAGCGGCCCCGTGCCGGTAGAGCTGCTCGAGGACCCTGAGCGTTGCGAGCGGGTCGTAGCCGAGCGTCACGGCGAGCACCGCGTTCAGCGCGACGATCGCGATCGCGCTCGTGCCCGCGCATGCGAGGGCACGGCGCGGACCTTCACGTCTCAGGACGACGATCGTCGCCCATGCCGGGATCGCCAGTAGCAGCCAGGAGAAGAAGGAGCCGAGCGCGGCGAGAACGCCGCCCGCGAGCAGCGCCGCCCGGTTCCGGCGCACGAGCAGGCACGCTGCGCCAAGCCCGAGCGTCGCGAAGGCGTAGTCGACCGAGGTGACCCCGAACAGCAAGAGCGACGGCGCGAAGGCGGTGAGCGCCCCGGCAAGCCGGCCTCGCTGCTCGCCACCCAGAACCCGCCCGAGGTCGTACGCCAGCGGCGCGGTGAGAGCTCCGAGCGCGACGCAGAGCGCCGTCAAGCCGGCGGCAGTGTGAATCCCGAGCAGGTGTAGCGCGACGAGCGGACCGGGCGGGTTGCCACGGACGTGAGTGGGGACATGCATGAGCAGCTGCGGGAAGTGGCCCACGTAGTAGGCGACGCCGTGAGCAAGCGCGGGCAATCCGGGCAGGTATTCGTGAGGAGCTTCGGGCGAACCGTGGACGCCTGACGTGAACACAGCGGTCCAGCCGCTGACGCCGGCGCGCGCGACGTTGAGCGACAGCCCTAGCGCGAGCGCGAGCGCGAACAATCCGCCCACGACTCGAGCCGGTGTCGCCGCCCGATCGATCAGACGCGGCGTCAGCGTCGCGGCGCCTCCGAGCACGAGGACCGAGACCGCTACAAGCGGATCCAGCTCGGGCGAGAAGAGCATCGAGAACGGCGGCAGGGGAGTGCCGAGGCCGAGCGTCGTCGCCCTGATCGCCAGGCCGACCGCGACCGTCAGCGCACAGACGACCAGCCCCGCACGAGGAAGCGCGAGCTCGGCGCGCCAGCCCGTTGTCCGGGTGGGAGTAGCAGTCGTCGTCACACGTGCGCTCGTCGCACCCTGAGCGCATAGAGCACCGCCGAGCCCGTGATCAGGATCGCCGTGATCAGCAGCCAGTTGCGCGCGTACCCCTCGAGGTGGTGTCCGGTTGCCCTGAAGTACCTACGCTCTGCGAGGCCTAGGATCAGCGGAAAGTAGACCAGCAGCAGCAGCCCCGAGATCAGCGCCGGGACCCGCACATGGTTGATGACGGGGACCGTCGCCGGACCTCGCCGCCCGCGCGTCCGGTGGCGAGCGAGCCGGTCGAGCCCGGAGTACAGGGGCAGGAACACGAAGTCGTGCAGAAATGCCGCGCCGACGAACCAGGCGATGAAGTTCACCACCGTCCCGCCGCGAACGATCTGGGCGATCGCGTATGCCGCGATCGCGAACGCGGCGAGGTGGGCGATGAGATGAAGCGGGCTCGCTCCGTAACTCCGTTTGAACAAGCTCATACCGAAGCGAAGGTCAGGCTCTTGACCCATTTGAGGCAATGGACGCCCGGAATCGCCGGCGCGATGATCCGAGCCGGGTAGCCGTGGTCGAGCGACAGGTCGGCGCCGTTGACGCACAGCGCCAGCAGCGTCCGGGGATCGTTCAACTGCGCAGGCGCGAGCGTTAGTTGGCTGTAACCCCCGCCGTTCTGGAGCGATTGCACGAGCACGCTGGCGCCGGCCGGGGCACCGACGAGCGCGGCGAGATCCGCCAGGCGCACGCCGGTCCAGTGCTGTGTGGTCGACCACCCCTCGACGCACCCGAGCGTGATCGTGTGAGAGCGCTGGGGAAGCTCGGACATCAGTGCCCGGCGACTGAGCGTGAGCGTGCGCACGCCGGTGACCCTCAGCCTCCAGGCTGGATCCGACGCAGCGGCCACGACGCCGGCCGTGGCAGCCGTCTTGTTGACCTGGAAGTCGTTCGGTCCGGTGCCGAACACCCGCCCGCGGGGCGCGAGCAGCGCCAGGCGACGGAGCGAGCCGCCGACGCTCTCGCCGACGTTCACTGCGACCAGCGTCAACGACGCGCCACCGACGAGCGCCATCAGTCCTCGGCGGCTGAGCGTGGGCCGCGCCGGGCTAAGCGCGACGAGTCCGTCGGGATCACGAGGCTCAAGCCGCGTGTGCACCAGATCGTCCCGGAGCGGCTTCAGAACGCCGCGCTCCCGGTAGGCGCGTGCCACCACGGGCAGCTTGACCAGCACGTGCGCGGCGAATGCTGCGATGAACACCCACGCGCCGTAGTAGTGCGCCCGCACGAAGTTGAAGTGCCACGGATAGAAGACCTGGATGTTCAGCACCCCGGTGACGAACTCGAACACCGACCCACCGACCAGGAGCAGCAGCGATGCCCGCTCGACGATCGCGGCCGGGCTCCGTGCCGGCGGCCACGCGAACAGGCGCGGGAACACGGACCACAGCTTCGCGAGGAGCAGCGGGATCGCCATCAGCCCCACGGTGATGTGAAGCCCCTGCGTCACCGCGTACAGCCACGACGGGCTCCACGCCGGAAGCGCGAGCAAGGGGCCGATCACCCCTGAGGAGCCGAAGGGCGAGTTGTGCTGGAGCTGCGGCTGGTAGCTGGACTGGGAGATCAGGCCGGTCGCGGCGACGATGAGCACCAGCACACCCAGCATCGTCCCCAGGAACGAGGTCAGCCACGGGCCGCGCAACGGGCTTCGCCAGAACCCTGGCTGGAAAGGCCCGGGCGGAGCGCGGCGCGGTGCTCCCTTAGAATCGCGCGCCCACGGGCGCCGCCGCGCTGCACGTTCCTTCAAGGCGCGATCGGACATCCCAGAGGGGTACCCCACGGAGAGCGTCCTCGCCATTACGAGATTCGGAAACCCGGCGTCTGGCCGGCTGCTCTCACTCCGGCGTCGATCCGCGCCGGCCGCATAGGTGCTAGGAGTTCCCGGGTGCCGTCACGGATGCTGGTCTCGATAGGGGTGCTGCTGCTGGCCGGCGGCGTGGCACACGCGCGAGCCTCTGGGTACGCGGCGACGGCTCCGACCAAGGGCGCCCTCTACGCCGACGGGCAGGCCGGCCGCTACCTGCTCGGTGGGACCTGGCTGTACCGGGCCGATGCCGGAGACGCTGGCGTGGCCGCCGGGTGGTGGCGGGACAGCGCCGGCGCCGCGGGGTGGTCGCCGACGGTGGTTCCGAATTCGTTCAACGTCGGCGATTTCTCGCTCGCGAGCTGGAATGGCTCGATCGGCTGGTACCGGCGGGACTTCACCGTGCCGAGCGGCGCGTTCGCGGGCTACGTACCCCGCAGCGCCCGGCGCTGGATCGTCCGCTTCGAGTCGGTCAACTACCGCGCCACGGTGTGGCTGAACGGCCGCCTGATCGGCGGTCACGTCGGCGCGAACCTGCCGTTCGAATTCGAGCTCGGTGCGCTTGGCCCCGGGATCAACCAGCTCGTGGTCCGGGTCGACAACCGCGTCTATCCGGGCGCGCTGCCGCCGGGGCCCGGCGGCGGCTGGTGGAACTACGGGGGCATCCTGCGCGAGGTGTACTTGCGCGCGGTCTGGCGGGCGGACATCGCTGCCGCGATCATCCGCCCGATCCTGTCCTGTCCCCGTGGCTTGCCGACGAGCTCGAGACCCTGCACAGCGCGGATCGACGAGCACGTGCTGGTGCGTAACGTCACCAATGTCCCGCAGCTCGTGCGGCTCCGAGGAGCGTACGGAAAAGCTGCACTCGACTTCGGCGCCGCAATGCTCCCGCCTCACGCGACCTGGAGGGCGCACGCGTCGGTGACGATCGCCCACCCCCGGCTGTGGTCGATCGATCGGCCCGCGCTCTACCGCGCGACCCTGGGTCTCCGCGATGCCCTGGGGCGGACGCTTGCCGGCTACGTGAGCGACAGCGGAATCAGGAGCATCACCGTCACGGCGGACGGGCGTCTGCGCCTCAACGGCCGTGTGCTCAGCTTGCGGGGCGTCGAGGTGCGCGAGCAGGACCTGCGGCTCGGAGCCGCACTAGACCCGGCGCACCTGGAGCAGCTGATCGCTTGGGTGAAGGAGCTCGGAGCGACCGTCATCCGCTCGGACCCGCTGAGTCCGCAGGTGCAGGAGCTGGCCGACCGCGCCGGTCTTCTGATCTGGTCTGACATCCCGGTAAGCCAGTTCGTGCTCGAGCGCCCGGGTTGGCCGCGGCAGGCGCGCGCTCTTCTCGCCGACAACATCCTCGCCAACGAGAACCACCCCTCGATCATGGCCTGGAGCATCGCCAACGAGCTCCCCACGCCCGCGGGCAGCGTTGAGGCCGATTACGTCGCCAAGGCAGCCGCGCTCGTGCACCGCCTCGACCCAACCCGCCCGGTGGCGATGGCCGTGAGCAGCTGGCCGGGAGTCCCGTGCCAGCGGGCATACGCGCCCTTGGACATGATCGGCCTCAACGAATACTTCGGTTGGTACGGCGCAGGTGGCGGCACGACGGACGACCGCGCCGCACTCAGTCCGTTCCTGGACAGCGTGCGCGCTTGCTACCCCCACAAGGCCCTGCTCGTCAGCGAGTTTGGGTTCGATGGCGTCCGCAACGGGCCGGTCGAGGAACGGGGCACGTATCAGTTTCAGGCGGACACGATTGCCTACCACCTCGCCGTGTTCGCCTCGAAGCCGTGGCTGTCCGGCGCGATCTACTTTCTCCTCCAGGACGGCGTGTCGTTCCCCGGGTACACCGGCGGCGACCCGTTCCCGTTTCCGCCGTTCATCGTCAAGGGCCTACTCGACCTGGGCGGCCGGCCTAAACCGGCCTGGGGCGTCGTGGCCTCGGCGTATCGCCACACGACCCAGATCGCACCGCGCCGGTAGCACCCTGCGCTCACAGCCCGCGCCCCCGCACCTTTAGCTGGCAGGCGGCCAGGTACGCTTTGACCTCGCTTTCCGGTTCGATGGCGGTTGAGTGCTCTGTCCGGCGTGTGACGCAGAGGTCCCAGACGGTTCGAAGTTCTGCACCGAGTGCGGAACGTCGCTGATACCGCGTTGTCCATCGTGTGGAACGCCGCACCCCTCCGATCAGCGGTTCTGCGCCGAGTGCGGACGGTCACTGCGGGACACCCCCCTCTCCGAACCGGCGCCCGCCCGTGAGGTGACCGATGGCCACGCGCCGCCGGAGCTGCGGGTGGTGACGATGCTGTTCCTCGACCTGGTGGACTTCACGTCGCTGTCGGAGTCGCGAGAGGCGGAGGATGTGCGCGGGCTGCTCAGTCGCTACTTCGAGACCGCCCGCACGATCGTCGGCCGCCACGGCGGCGGAATCGAGAAGTTCATCGGGGATGCCGTGATGGCGGTGTGGGGAGTGCCCGTGGCGCGGGAGGACGATGCCGAACGCGCGGTCCGCGCGGCGCTCGAGCTCGTCGACGCGGTTGAGGTCCTCGGCGCAGAGGTCGGGTTGGCGGGTCTGCGCGCCCGTGCCGGCCTGGTCACCGGGCAGGTCGCCGCGGTCGAGCACGCCGACGAGGGCCTGGTCGTCGGCGATCGGGTCAACACCGCGTCGCGCGTCCAGTCCGAGGCGGGGTCGGGCGAGGTGTTGGTCGACGAAGTCACCCGCGAGCTCACATCGGCGGCGGTCGCCTACGAGGACGCGGGCGAGCATGCCGTCAAAGGCAAGGCCGAGCCGCTCCGGCTGTGGCGCGCCGTTCGGGTCGTGGCGGGCCGCGGCGGCACCGAGCGCGCCCAGGGGCTTGACGCGCCGTTCGTCGGCCGCGACGCGGATCTGCGGCTACTGAAGGAGCTGTTCCACGGCGCGATGGAACGTCGCTCGGCGCGGCTCGTCGCGGTCAGTGCGGAGGCGGGAGCAGGGAAGTCGCGGCTTCACCGAGAGTTCTCGAACTACGTCGATGGGTTGGCCCAGACGGTTCTGTGGCATTCGGGGCGCTGCCTTTCCTACGGCGACGGTGTGGCCTACTGGGCGCTCGCCGAGATGGTTCGTCAGCGGTTCGCGATCGCCGAGGACGCCGGCGTCGACGAGGCTTCGACGAAGCTCGCCGCCGGACTCGAGCGATGGGTATCCGATGCGGACGACCGGCAATTCCTCGAGCCGAGACTGGGAGCGCTGCTGGGAGTCGCCGACCCTGGGATGGGTCGCGAGGAGCTGTTTGCGGGTTGGCGGCTGTTCTTCGAACGCCTGGCCGAGCACGAGCCGGTCGTGCTCGTGTTCGAGGACCTGCAATGGGCGGATGCCGGCCTACTCGACTTCATCGACCAGCTGCTCGACTGGTCGGCAGACAGCCCCATCCTGATCCTCGCGCTCGTACGCCCTGAGCTGCGGGCGCGCCGCGAGGGATGGCCGGCTCGGCATCGTGGCGCGACGGTTGTCGCCCTCGACCCACTCGGCGAGGAGGCGATGCGCGAGCTGCTGGCGGGCTTGGTCGAGGGGTTGCCCGAGCAGGCGGTGGAGCTGATCGTCTCGCAGGCCCAGGGCGTGCCGCTGTATGCGATCGAGATCGTGCGGGCGCTGATCGACCGGGGGGCGCTCAGGGAGCGTGATGGCCGGCTGGTGCTGGAGGGCGAGCTCGGCGGGCTCGACGTGCCGGCGAGCCTGGGTTCTCTGCTGGCGGCACGGTTGGACGCGCTGGAGCCGGTCGAGCGACGGCTCGTCAAGGCGATGTCTGTGTTCGGTGGCGCGTTCCCACGCTCGACTGCGGCAGCGCTCGGTGAGGTGCCCCAGGACGATCTCGACCGGGTGCTGGATAGCCTCGTCCGTAAGCAAGTGCTGGCGATCCGCGCCGATCCGCTCTCGCCGGAGCGCGGCCAGTATGGGTTCGCGCAGGGGATGCTCCGCACTGTCGCCTACGAGATGCTGTCCCGCCAGGACCGCAAGCCTCGGCACCGGGCCGCGGCTGAGCATCTGCGCAGCGTGTTCCCGAACGACGGCGAGGACATCGCGGAGGTCATCGCCGCCCACTATCTCGACGCCTATCGGGCCGCGCACGACGATCCGGATGCCGAGGAGCTGCGCGCCGAGACCGTGGCTGCGCTGCGTCGCGCCGCGCAGCGCGCGGCGACGGTCGGCGCTCCCGAGGTCGCTGAGCGGTCTTACCGCACCGCAATCGAACTCGCCGGCGAGGAGGCCGAACGGGCCGAGCTGACCCAGGCGGCCGGAGAGATGGCGCTTCAGTCAGGACGGTTGGCGGCGGCGCTGGAGCTGCTCGAGGGGGCATCGGCCTCGTACCTGGCCGCCGGCCACGAGCGCGAGGCTGCGCGGATCGCGGGCCACATCGGTCGGGCGCTGGTCCGGCTCGGCCGAATCGACGAGGCGATCGGGCGGATCAAGGCAACGCTACGCGTGCTTGCGGAGGATGAGCTCGAGCCCGAGGTGGGGGCGCTCAATGCGATCTTGGGCCGTTGCTTGGTATTCAGCGGCGACTATGAGCACGCTGGGCCGCCGCTCGAGAGCGCGCTCGAGATCGCCCAGGCGCTGAGGCTCCCGCCGGTGCTCAGCGACGCGCTCACCACGAAGGGGATCATGTACCTCCAGACCGGACGACCGGAGGAGGCGCGCTACTTGTTCGCAGGCGCGATCGACGTCGCCGAGCGCCACAACCTGACAGACGCGCTCGCACGCGCGCACCACAACAGCGGCAATCTCGCCACCCACTGGGATCTGCCGGAGGCGGTGGAGCATTTCGAATCATCGATCGCGCTCGCACGGCGCCGTGGCGACCGCGATCTGGAGAGCGTCAGCGCGAGCGAGCTGATGGCTGTCCACCTGTACTCAGGGCGCTGGCAGGACGCCGAGCAACTCGCGGCGGAGTTGCTGGAGCTGGACGACCAGCGCCCCGGCGCCGAGGACATCAACTGCGTCCTCGGGATCCTGCACTCCCTGCGCGGAGACCTCGACGCGGCCCGCGGGAGCCTCGAGCGGGTGGCACCATGGGAGCGCTCCGACGACGATGAGTTCCGAGCGCTGTATGCGTCGGTGCGGATCAGCGTGCGGCTTGCCGAAGGTTCCGCCGAGGAGGCGCTGGAGCTCGGGCATCGAGCGCTCCCGCACGCCATCGCCACCCTCGGCCCGTCGAACGAGGCGGTCCGCAACGCCTGGCCGGAGACACTCCAGGCCGCGCTCCGGCTTGGTCGCCTCGAACAGGCTCACGAGCTGGTGGCGCTGCTTGCGGCACGTCCCCCGGGCCACATCCCACCGTATCTGAAGGCCCAGCTCGCGCGCGCCCGAGCGCTGATCCTTGCCGCGGAGGGGCGCGAAGAATCCGTAGAGCCGCAGCTCGCTGCCGCGACTGCCGGCTTCGGCGAGCTCGGGTACGTCTACTGGGTTGCGGTTGCGAACACCGACACGGCCGCGTGGCTGATCGGGCAGGACCGAGGCGCCGATGCCGCGCTGCTTCTCGACGAGGCGAGCGCGACCTTCGAATCGCTCGGTGCGGCGCCGCAGCTGGCGCGCGCGCAGGAGCTAAGCCGCTCGCTGATCCGCGCGACCGTCGCCTGAGCGTATGGACGGCGCGATCTCGCTCGCCCGCTGCTCGGCGTAGCGCTCGCAGACGTCGACATCAGCGTGCTCGAACCCGCCATTTTGCAAAAGAGAAACTATCTTTCTATTCTACCCGGGGAGAGCGAGCGTGCAACCCTGGCCACCGGAGGCGGAGCTGATCGAGATCGAACCAAAGCACGAGATCAAAGCGAGCAGAACCGGCTCGCCAGAGGACGTCGCCCTCGACGCGCCGGACCGGACCATCCGCCGGGTGATCGGTGACGGCGCGTCCGCCGCTGATCGTCTGCTCGAGGGCATCGGCAGCGAGGAGCTGCTCGCGCTCCATCGCGACATGGTCCGGCTGCGCGTCTTCGATGAGCGTGCCGTCGGCTATCAGCGCCAGGGCCGGATCGGGACCTACGCGATCTTCTGGGGGCACGAGGCGATCCAGGCCGGCGCCCACTTCGCGCTGTCGGCCGACAGCGACTGGGTGTTCCCGTCCTACCGGGAGTCCGCGATCGGCGTCCTGCGCGGGCTCGATCCCGCGACGGTGCTCGCCTGGTGGCGCGGGCATCCAGCGGGATGGTGGAACCCGCTCGAGCTCAAGGTCGCCGGAATCGCGGTTCCGATCGCAAGCCAGGTACCGCACGCCGCGGGCGCCGCGTGGGGCATGCGCCTCAAGCACGAGCCGGGGTGCGCGCTGGTCTTCTTCGGCGACGGCGCCACCTCGGAGGGCGGGTTTCACGAGGGAGTCAACTTCGCCGCGGTCATGAAGGCCCCCCTGGTCCTGATCTGCAACAACAACGGCTGGGCGATCTCCACCCCCGTCGCGCGGCAGTCTCGGGCCGCCGCGCTCGTCGACAAGGCTCTCGGCTACGGGATCCCCGGTGTGCGGGTCGATGGCGGCGACGTGCTCGCGGTTCTCGAGGCGACTCGAGAGGCGGTCGACCGCGCCCGCGAGGGCGAGGGCCCGACCCTGATCGAGGCGGTGCACTATCGCATCGCCGCCCACGCCACCGCGGACGATCCACGGCTCTACCGCGACGATGTGCGCTCCGAGCAGGAGCGTCACCACGAGTGCCTGGCGCGCTACGAGGCGTACCTGCGCCGCCAAGGGATACTCGACGAGGCGACCGCGGAGCAGGTGCGAGCGGACGCCACCGAGGAGGTGCGCCGCGCGATGCGCGACGTGGAAGCACTCCCCGACCCCGACCCCGCGCTCATCTTCGACACCACCTACGCGGTGCCGCCGGAGCAGCTGCTTCGCCAGCGCGAGATCGCGCTGGCTGCCGTCCCCGGAGCGGTGCCGTGAAGACGCTCGTCGAGGCGATCAACGACGGTCTTCACCAGGAGATGGAGCGCGACGGCTCGGTGCTGGTGATGGGCGAGGACGTGGGGCGCGCCGGCGGCGTGTTCCGGGTCACCGCCGGGCTTCAGGAGCGCTTCGGAGCGGAGCGGTGCGTCGACACTCCGCTTGCGGAGGCCGGAATGCTCGGAGCCGCAGTGGGTCTGTGCATGGTCGGTTGGCGGCCGGTGGTCGAGATGCAGTACGACGCCTTCAGCTATCCGGCGCTCGATCAGCTGATCACCCACGTGGGCCGTTACCGGTGGCGATCGGGCGGGAAGATGAACGTGCCACTGACGCTGCGGATGCCGTATGGCGGCGGCGTTCACGCTCCGGAGCTGCACGAGGAGTCCCCGGAGGCGTATTACGTCCACACCCCAGGGGTGAAGGTCGCGATCCCCGCGACGCCCGGCGATGCCAAGGGGCTGCTCGCCGCGGCGATCCGCGATCCCGACCCGGTCGTGTTCCTCGAGCCCAAGGTGCTCTACCGCGGCGACCGTGAGGAGATCCCGGAGGGAGAGCACTGTGTGGAGCTCGGCCAGGCGCGGGTCGTGCAGGACGGGTCGGATGCGACGGTCATCGCGTACGGGGCGATGGTTCGCGTGGCGGCGCAAGCGGCGCAGACGCTCGCATCCGAGGGCGTGTCGGTCCTGGTGCTCGACCTGCGCACGCTGAGACCGCTCGACGAGGAGACTCTGCTCGAGGCCGCCCGCCGGACCGGGCGCGTGGTGATCGTGCAGGAGGCCCCGAGGACGGCGGGGTTCGGCGCCGAGCTCGCCGCGATCGTCGCGGAGCGGGCGTTGCTCGACCTGCGCGCGCCGATCGAGCGCGTCACCGGGTATGACGTGCCGTTTCCCTACTGGCGGCTCGAGGACATGTACCTGCCCTCCGCTGAGCGCGTCGCGAGCGCCGTTCGGCGGACTCTCGAGTACTGAGATGAAGTACGAGTTCTGCCTGCCCGATCTCGGCGAGGGGGTGACGGAGGGCGAGATCATCGCGTGGCTGATCGAGATCGGCCAGGACGTCCGCGAGGACCAGCCGATGGTCGAGGTCGAGACCGACAAGGCGACGGTCGAGATCGCCTGCCCGGTCGACGGTGTCGTTGCGGCCGTGCACGCGGCGGCCGGCGAGCGGGTGGCGGTCGGCAGCCCGCTCGTGAGCTTCGAGGAGGAGGACAGGGAGACGACGGCGGCCCGACCCGCGGGAGGCCGAGCCGCGGCCGCCGTCGCTTCCGCTCCCAAGCCGGTCGAGGCCGGGGACGATGGCTCCGCGCGCATCAGGGCCACCCCGGCCGCCCGCCGGCTTGCGCACGAGCTCGGCGTCGAGCTCGCGTCGGTGACGGGCACCGGGCCGGAGGGCGCGATCACCGATCGCGACGTGCGGGCCGTCGCGGGGGCCGGATCGCCCGAGTCCGACGGCTGGGTGGCCGAGCGCCGCGAGCCGCTCCGCGGAGTGCGCCGCCGGATCGCCGAGCGGCTCACGCTCTCCCAGCAGCAGATCCCGATGGTGACGGTCGTCGAGGAGTGCGACTTCACCGAGCTGGGCGCTCGGCGCGGCGAGCTCTCATACACCGCGTTCGTCGTGAGGGCGGCGGTCTCCGGACTGCGCGCCTTTCCGGAGTTCAATGCGACGCTCGACGGCGAGGAGATCGTCTACCACGAGCGCTACGACATCGGGATCGCGACGCAAGGCCCGCAGGGCCTGCTCGTGCCCGTGTTGAAGCGCGCCGACTCGAAGTCCCTGGAGGAGATCGACGAGGAGGTCGATCGTCTGGCCTCGCGGGTGCGCGCGGGCACGGTCACTCCTGAGGATCTGCGAGGCGGCACTTTCACCCTCACGCTGGCCGGAAAGCTCGGCGGGCTGTTCGCCACTCCGCTCGTGAACCCGGGAGAGGCGGCGATCCTCGGCGTCCACCGCATTGCAGCTCGGCCCGTGGTCAGGGAGGATGAGATCGTGATCCGCCAGATCGGCCTGGTGTCATGCTCGTTCGATCACCGGATCACCGACGGGACGCGGGCGACGATGTTCCTGCTGCACGTGACCGACGAACTTCAGAGCTGATGACGGGTGCTGGTGCCGAGGACGAGGCCGCTTCCGTAATGGCCCTGCCGGTGCCGCGCCTCCAGCGACTGCCGGAGCAGGCGTTCGTCGAGCCCGTGCTCGCGGAGCGCTCGTTCGAGCGGGCGATCGGTCACCTGGTCGAGGGCATCGACCGTGCTCGGCTGCGCGTCGACGAGAGGCTGCCAAGCGAAACCGAGCTGGCCGACCAGCTCCAGATCTCGAAGCCGACATTGCGCCAGGCGCTGCGGGTGCTCGAGCGTGCGGGTGTGGTCAAGGTGCGCCGTGGCTCGGGCGGCGGCATCTTCCTTGCCACCGACCTGATCCCGGTTGACCTCCTGAACGCGTATGTGGCGTCGGAGGAGCGTCAGGCGATCGAGGTATTGACCGCCCGGCGCACGATCGAGACCGATGTCGCGAGGCTGGCCACGCTGTCGGCGACCGAGGAGGACCTCGAGCACATTCAGCGCACGGTCGATCTGCTCGAGCGCCATCGCGGGAAGCGCCGCATGGTGTTCCGCGCCGACGCCGCCTTTCACCGCGCCGTCAGCATCGCCTGCCACAACCGCGTGCTCCAGGCGGCGATGCGGACGGTCAGTCACGAGCTGGCTCCGATCCGCGACGCCTACCCGGGGGGTCCCGAGCAGGACGAAGTGACGCTCGACATCCATCGCCGCCAGCTGCACGCGATGCGGCTGGGCGATCTGGACGCGCTCGACGCCGTCTTGGACGAGCACTTCCACCAGCTCGAGGACGCGTTCGCGGCCGCGGCGGGCGCGAGCTGGCAGCAGATGTTCGGGAGCACGATCGCGAAGCTGTCCACCACCAACCGAACCCGCGGATGAACAAACGCGAAGTGGACCAGTGGCTCGAGCGGTACGTCGAGGCGTGGAAGACCTACGACCGCGAGCAGATCGCACCGCTGTTCACCGAGGACATCAGCTACCGCTACCACCCGTACGACGAGCCGATCGTCGGCCGCGACGCCGTCGTCGATTCGTGGCTCGGCGAGGTCGACCAGCCAGGTGCATCGACGCGCGACGAACCGGGCACCTACGACGCAACCTACAGAGCGGTCGCGGTCGACGGCGATGTCGCTGTTGCCACCGGCAGCACGTCGTACAGCTCGGCCCCAGGTGGTCCGACGAGCTCGACATTCGACAACTGCTTCGTGATGCGCTTTGACTCGAGCGGCCGCTGCTCCGAGTTCGCAGAGTGGTACGTCGAACGGCCGGCGGCGGGCTCCTAATCCAGCTACTCCCGTCGGAGTGGTCGTTCGATCACGGTCGAGAGAACGACCTGCGTCTGCGTCCTGATCACCCCCGGCGGCTCGCGGATCTGCTCGAGCGTCCGCTCCAGATGTGAGGTGTCTCGAGCTCGCAGCAGCAGGACCGCGGCCGACTCACCGGCGACGGTGTATGCGCTGATCACCTCCTGGTGCGGCGCGAGGACTGCTTGAACCTCCGCCGCGGACATTCTCCCCTCGCAGAAGAGAGAGACGATCGCGAGCGTGCCCCAGCCGAGCTTCGCCGGATCGACGACGGCCGCGTAGCCGCGGATCACGCCGGCGTCTTGAAGGCGGTCCACGCGGCGCTTGACCGCCGGCGCGGACAGCGACACGTGTGCGCCGATGTCCTGGAACGAGCGGCGGGCGTTCTCACGTAGCAACGCAATGATTCGGTTGTCGATCTCGTCCATTGTGGGGTCTCTAGACTACGAGACGCAACGTTTCGCTCTTGTCGCGACGCCTGCAGCGGGGAATCATAAAGCTATGAATGCACAGACGATCGCCACGCCAGCCACGCCCGCCCGCGATCAGGACTTCATGCCGCTGCTCGGGGTCGACCATGTCGAGCTCTACGTCGGCAACGCCCTCCAAGCGGCCCACTATTACGTCAACGCCTTCGGCTTCCACGAGGTCGCCTACTCCGGCCTGGAGACCGGCGAGCGTGAGCGGGTCTCGCACGTCGTGCAGCAGGGACGGATCCGCCTCGTCCTGACCGGCGCGCTCCACGCGGACTCGCCGATCGCCGCGCATCACCGCAAGCACGGCGATGGAGTGAAGACGATCGCGCTCGGCGTCCCGAGCGTCGATCGCGCGTATCGCGAGGCCACCTCGCGCGGCGCGCAGGGCGTCGGGGAGCCGCGGGAGATCTCCGACGAGCACGGCTCGGTCAAGCTCGCAACGATCGCGACGTACGGGGAGACGCTCCACACGTTCGTCGAGCGCGGCGACTACCGCGGTCCGTTCCTGCCTGGGTTCGAGGCGCGCGACAGCGGCTCCGACACCGGGATGCTGCTGGGCGTCGACCACATCGTCGGCAACGTCGAGCACATGGATCCCTGGGTCAAGTACTACGAGGACGTGTTTGGGATGCACGAGATGATCCACTTCAGCGACAAGGACATCTCGACCGAGTACTCGGCGCTGATGTCGAAGGTCGTGACCGACGGTCGGGGCGTCGTCAAGTTCCCGATCAACGAGCCGGCCGAGGGCAAGCGCCGCTCGCAGATCGAGGAGTACCTCGAGTTCTACGAGGGCCCCGGCGCGCAGCACATCGCACTCGCGACGCGCGACATCGTCGGCACGGTAGCCGAGCTGCGCCGCCGAGGCGTCGAGTTCCTGTCGATTCCCGATGCGTACTACGACGAGGTGCTCGATCGCGTGCCCGCGGTCTCCTCGCAACTGGCCGACCTCCGCAAGCAGGGAATCCTCGTCGACCACGACGACGAGGGGTACCTGCTCCAGATCTTCACCAAGGCGGTGCAGGACCGCCCGACGATGTTCTTCGAGGTGATCGAGCGCCACGGGGCGCGTGGGTTCGGCGACGGTAACTTCAAGGCCCTGTTCCAGGCGCTCGAGCGCGAGCAGGACCGGCGCGGGAATCTCTAGGAGGCACGATGCGCTACGTCAGCTTGGGCGAGGTCCCAGCCAAGCGCCACTCACAGGTGTGGCGAGACAACGGCGCGCGGCGGCTGCTGGTCGAGGAGGTGCTCGGCTACGAGGGCTTCTCGGGCAACGAGTCGATCCTCTACCACCTGGGCTCGCCATGCCGGATCGATCAGATCGGCGAGTTCCGAACGCTCGATCGGGACGCGTGGCTGCCGGACGCACACGTGCACCGACTGGCTGACACCGGGCCGATCGAGCCGGCGGGCGATCCGCTCTCCGGCCGGCGGGCGCTGATGTTCAACGGCGACATCGAGGTCTCGATCTGCAAGCCCGTCGAGCCGATGGCGGGGTTCTACCGAAACGGCGAGGGCGACGAGGTCATCTATGTGCATCGGGGCCGGGGGACGGTTCATACGGTGTTCGGGTCCGTTGAGTACCGCGAGCGCGACTACGTCGTGATCCCTCGTGGCACGACCCACCGCTGGGAGCCCTCGGACGACGAGCAGTACTGGCTGTGCTTCCACACGCCCGGCGAGATCGAAACTCCCAGCCGGTACCGAAACCGGTACGGGCAGCTGCTCGAGCACGCCCCATATTCACAACGAGATTTTCACCCGCCTTCCGAGCTCGAGACGTTCGAGGAGCAGGGCGAGTACGAACTGACGGTGCGAGTCCGCGGCGGGCTCCAGACCTACTTGCTCGACCGTCACCCGTTCGACGTCGTCGGATGGGACGGCTACGTTTACCCGTACACCTTCAATGCCCTCGACTTCGAGCCGCGCGCTGGGCGCTTTCACCTCCCGCCACCGACGCACCAGACCTTCCAGGGGCCGAACTTCGTGATCTGCACCTTCGCGCCGAGGATGCTCGACTGGGACGAGACCTCGGTGCCGCTGCCCTATCACCACTCGAACATCCAGTCCGAGGAAGTGATGTTCTACGCCGAGGGCAACTACGCCGCACGCAAGGGTGTGAACATTGGCAGCATCACGCTGCACCCCAGCGGACTGCCCCACGGTCCCCAACCGGGCGCTGTGGAAAAGGCGCTGGGCGCCAAGCACACGAACGAGCTTGCGGTGATGTGGGACACCTTCAGACCACTAGAGATGACGGCGGTGTGGCGCGAGCACGACAACCCTGCGTACGCCTACTCCTGGAACGAGGACAAGACGCTCACGCCCTCGCTCGACGAGGAGGAAGGGGCGAGCGTCGTGACCGGTCCGTCCGCCTAAGCTCGACCGTGCACCTGCCAGCGATGCGCTTGGCCGCCGCAGTTTCAATCTCTTCACCTCGTCCTCCGGATCGATCGTGACCGCACGCCGATGGGATCCGTCGTGTGAGCCGCACATATAGGCTGCCTCGCGGACGGATCACCCCTGCGTTGAGCGCTTGGTCGATGCCGTGGGCAAGCCCGTCTACCTGGACAATCGTCCATCTGTCGAGCCCCAAAGGCCGCGCCGCCAGCGTCAGTAGGCTCTCGACACCGAGCGGAGGAGACACCATGAGAGCAACGTGGACTACGAGACACTGCCAAACCCGCTGCCGGCGGACGATGTCAGCACCTTCACGCTCGCCCACCCAATCGCCGTTCAACCCGGGGACGTCATCGGGCTAGAACACACGCGGGGATCGATGACTCGATGCTTCCTCGCC
>CATPBV010000205.1 GCA_955652345.1 uncultured Solirubrobacteraceae bacterium
CCGGTGATCCTCAGCGGTGGCCTGACGCCGCACAACGTGAGCGACGCGATTGCCGTCGTCCGCCCGTTCGCGGTCGACGTCGCGACCGGGGTCGAGCGAAGCCCGGGACGCAAGGACCCGCGTAAGCTCGAGGCGTTCACCGCGGCGGTCAACGGCGAGATGGCGACGGCGGTCCAGTGAGCGCCGTGCGGCACCGCTTCGGCCGCTACGGCGGCCAATACGTGCCCGAGACGCTGATGCCGGCGCTCGCGGAGCTCGAAGCCGCCTGGGTGCAAGCTCGAGATGACCCGGCATTCCACAGCGAGCTCGACGCGCTGCTGGCCGACTACGTCGGGCGTCCCTCGCCGCTATACCGCGCACCAAGGTTGAGCGAGGCGGCCGGCCATCCGATCTACCTCAAGCGCGAGGACCTGAACCACACCGGCGCGCACAAGATCAACAACGCCCTCGGCCAGGCGCTGCTCGCGCGAAGAATGGGAAAGCGACGGATCGTCGCCGAGACCGGCGCCGGCCAGCACGGCGTCGCGGCGGCGACCGCGTGCGCGCTGCTCGATCTCGAATGCGTCGTGTACATGGGCACCGAGGACATACGCCGCCAGAAGCCAAACGTCGAGCGCATGGGCCTGCTCGGGGCGCGCGTCGAGCCCGTCGAGGCGGGAGCGCGGACGCTGAAGGAGGCGGTCTCGGCCGCGATCCGCGACTGGGTCGCCAACGTTCAGAGCACGCACTACATCATCGGCTCGTGCGTCGGGCCGGCGCCGTACCCCGAGCTGGTGCGCGACCTCCAGCGGGTGATCGGGGACGAAGCGCGCGCGCAGGTGCTCGAGCACGCCGGCCGCCTTCCCGAGCGGGTGATCGCGTGCGTCGGCGGGGGCTCCAACGCGATCGGCCTGTTCACGGCGTTCGTGGAGGACGAGGCCGTCCAACTGGTCGGGGTGGAGGCCGCCGGCGAGGGCCTCGACACTCCTCGCCATGGCGCGCCCCTGACCGAAGCCGGGCTGCCCGGCGTGCTGCATGGCGCGTTCACGGCGATCATGCAGGACGAGGACGGGCAGATCCTCGAGGCGCATTCGATCTCCGCCGGCCTCGACTACCCCGGCACAGGTCCGGAGCATGCCTGGCTGCGGGACTCGGGGCGCGCGCGCTACGTTGCAGTCACCGACGAGCAGGCGCTCAAAGCGTTCGAGCGCACAGCGCGTCTGGAGGGCATCATCCCGGCGCTCGAGAGCGCGCACGCGATCGCCTGGGCGATCGACTCGGGATTCAGCGAGCTCGACCTGATCTGCCTGTCGGGACGGGGTGACAAGGACCTCGCCGAAGCGCTGGCGCTCCTCACCCCCGGCTCCGCTATCTAACGCGATGGCCTCGGCCAGCACGACCACCGGCGTTGAGCGGATCGCGGAGGCGTTCGCACGGGCTCGCAGCGACGGGCGCCGCGCGGCGCTGATGCCGTACATGATGGGCGGCTTTCCATCGGTCGAGCTCTCTCGCGAGATTGCGGTCGCCTATGCGCACTCGGGCGCCGACCTCGTCGAGCTGGGCATCCCGTTCTCGGATCCGCTCGCGGACGGGCCGGTGATCCACGCCGCCGCGACCGCCGCGCTGCGCGCCGGCGCAACCGTCGAGCGCGTGCTCGAGCTGGCCGGCGCGATCGCCGAGAACGACGTTCCGGTCATCGTCATGTGCTACTCCAACCCCGTTCTCGCCCGTGGGTATGAGCGTTTCGCCGCCGCGCTGGTGCGGGCCGGGGCGAGCGGACTGATCGTCCCGGACCTACCGATGGAGGAAGCATCAGAGCTGCGATCGGTGTGCGACCGGCACGGACTCGCCCTGGTTCCGCTGGTCGCACCAACCACGCCGCTGGAGCGGCTTGCCCAGATCGGGGCCACCGCCCGCGGATTCCTGTATGCGGTGGCGGTCACCGGGACCACCGGCGAGCGCGCCGAGCTCGACCCAGCCCTCGTCGCCCGCGCCGCAGCACACGCCTCAGTTCCCGTGGCGCTTGGCTTCGGGATCGCCACCGCCAGCCAGGCGTCGGCGGCGGCGGACGCCGGCGCCGATGGGGTGATCATCGGGAGCCGTCTCGTGCGCGCGGCCGGGGAGGCCGACGATCCGGTCGCGGCGGTCAGCGAGCTGATCTCGGAGTATGCGGGCGCGCTACGCGACTGATGCGGTTAGCATCCTCCCGATGGGACTGATACTCACCGCCACCGCGGGGTTGTGCCTCTGGATTGTGCTGTGGGCGCTCGGCACCAGCGGATTCGATTCGATCATGATCGGGGTCGCGATGGTGCTGGTCGCAATCGCCGTGCACAACCTGCTTCCGTACCTGCTGGGGCGGCGGGAATGACGGCCCCCCACCAGAGCCGTCATCGGTAATCGGACCATGCGCAAGAAGCTCTCGCGCAGCTTGACAGTCGCGCTGTGGGTCGCGGTTGCGGCTGCTGTGGGCGGCTGCAAGGCGCCGGCGAGCTCGACCATCAAAACGCCGGGCAAGGCGCTGACTATCTACACGAGCATGCCGCCCGGCGGCGCCGCCGACCAGCGCGCCCAGGACATGCTCCAGGCGGAGCAGCTTGCGCTCAAGCAGGCGGGTGGGCAGGTCGGGGGCTTCACGATCACTCTGCGTACGGTCCAGGGCAGCAAGCTCTCCGACAACGCCCGGACCGCGATCGAGGATCCCCATGCGATCGCCTACCTCGGAGAGGTGGTTCCGGGGCAGTCGGCGGATTCGATCGGGATCACCAACGCCGTGCAGCTGCCGGAGCTGAGTCCGACCGACACCGCGCAGGCGCTGACCCAGTCCACGACCGCGGTGCCTGGATCGCCGAAGCTCTACTACGAGGACTACACAACTTACGGCCAGACGTTCGCGAGGCTGGTTCCCACGACGGCCAAGGAGGCTGCCGCAATGATCCAGGAGATGGGGCTGCTTGGCGTGAGGTCGCTGTACATCGCCAGCGACGGCAGCGACTACGGAAACGCGCTGGCCGCCGAGGCACGGAAGGCGGCGGGCTCGATCTCGATCCAATCCTCGCCCGCCGGCGCCGATGCGGTGCTCGCCGCGAGCGCCAGCGACAGCGCCGCGGCGAAGGTGTTCAACGCCGCGGCCTCGAGCTCGACGACCGTGAAGCTGTTCGGTCCGTCGGCGCTCGATGATCAGGCGTTCGTCGCGCTGATCTCTCCGGCCGCGCAGCGCAGTCTGTACGTGTCGACGCCGGGATTCCTCGCGAACCAGCTCACGCCGGCGGGACAGAGCTTCGTCAGCTCGTTCACGACCACCTATCAGCATCCTCCGGCTCCTGAGGCGATCTTCGGCTACGAGGCCATGACGGCAGTGCTTGCGGCGCTGCGTCAGGCGGGAACTTCGGCGAACAACCGCTCGATCGTGCTGCACGACCTCCTGGCCCGCAACGAGAGCGCCTCGGCGCTGGGTACCTATCGGCTGCAGGGGTCGGGCGACACCACGCTTACGGGCCCGTTCCTGTTCAGCCACGTGAGGGCGGGGCAGCTCAAGCCGTTCACGTCGATTCAGTCGGTGGGGTGATAGGCAGGGCCGGCGCCAACCGGCGCAGGCGGATCGCGGCTGGGGTTGCTGTAGTGGCGTTTGCAGGTGTGCTTCAGGGGTGCGGAGGCGGCGGTCCCGCAGCCGACAAGATCCGCGGGAAGGTCCTGACCATCTATTCGAGCGGCCCGATGGAGGGGGCGTCGGCGTCCGCGGCGCGGGCTGTGCTCACGGGCGAACGGCTGGCCCTCGCGATCGCGGGAGGCCGGATCGGCCGATACCGGATCGTCCTGCGGTCGCTCGATGATGCCACGGCTCCGCGGGGCGGCTGGGATCCGGGCCAGACCACCATCGACGCACGGCTGGCTAACGGCGTGTTCAAGCTGGCGGGCGGGCGCCTCGAGTTCTGGAAGGCGATCGAAGCGTGAGAGCGTTTCCGCTCCACTGCGCGGGGGCCCTGGTCACGCTTCTCGTGCTCGGTGGATGCGGGGGTTCCACGGCGGGAAACACGGACAGCGGCGCCTCGCGGACGGTGGACGTCTACTCGAGCCTTCCGCTGCAGGGAACGTCGAGCTCCCAAGGCGACCCGATCCTGAACGGGATCAAGCTCGCCCTCGCCCAGGCGGACGGCCGCGCCGGGCGGTGGACTGTCGTCTACAAGTCGCTCGACGATTCGAGCGGAGCGTCCGGGAAGTGGGATCCGGCTCAGACCGCGGCGGACGCCCAGAAGGCCGCGTCGGACCCGAGCGCCGTGCTCTACATCGGCGAGCTCGACTCCGACGCAAGCGCGGTCTCGATCCCGATCCTCAATGAAGCCGGCGTCGCTCAGATCAGCCCCGCGAGCACATATGTCGGCCTCACCACGGCTGGGGCCGGCAGCGCGACCGGAGAGCCGATGAAGTACGACCCGACGGGGACCCCTACGTTCCTGCGGCTGGCGCCGATCGACTCGGTCCAGGGCGCAGCCGATCTGATTGCGATGAAGCGCGCCGGCTGTCAGAAGGTGGCCGTCGCGGACGACGGAGGGATCTACGGGGCGGGGCTCGCGCGGATGCTCCAGCTCGAGCACGGCCTGTACGGCGTGACGATCGCCTCCACCACGGCGCTCGACCCCGCCGCCACGAGCTTCGCCTCGTACGCGGCGACCGTCGGCGCTTCGGGAGCGGATTGCTTCTTCTTCGCCGGCGCGGTCTCTGCCGGGGCCGTCGCTCTGACCGAAGCGATCCACGCGGCGCTTCCCGCCGCGAAGATCTTCGGAGGCGATGGGATCTGCACCTCCGCGTTCATGAACGCGAAGCTGGGCGGTGTTCCGCGCGCGATCGACTCGCTGCTGCAGTGCACCGGCCCTCCCGGTGGGATGCCCGGATCCGCCAGCCGCAGCGTGTTCCTCAAGGCCTACACAGCGAAGTACGGCGATCCTCACCCGGACCCGTACGCGGCCTACGGCTACGAGGCGATGAAGCTGGGGCTCGACACGATCGCTCGCCTCGGACGTCGCGGCGATCTCAGATCGGCGGTCCGTGCCGCCCTGTTCTCGACCGTTGGCCGCCGTTCGGTGATCGGCACCTACGGGTTCCGGGCCACCGGCGACACGACACTCGATTCGTACGGCCTCTACACAGCCGGCCCGGGGGGCTACCCGCTGCTCGTGCGGACGATCACCCCGCCGAGAACCGTCGCTTGAGGGCACACCTCATGCAGCCCGCCGGTCGCTGACGCGTCCGCGCCGCTTGGCTTCGAGCAGGCGTTGATCGGCCGCGTTCAGGAGCGCGGCCGCGGTCCTTCCATCCACTGGAAACAGCGCGACTCCGGCGCTCGCTCCGAGCGTTTCGATCCCGACCGTCACGCGGCCGACGGCCTCCGTGGCGCGTTTGGCGAGCGTCGTCGCTCCGGCAGCGCTTGTTTCGGGGGCGAGTACGCAGAACTCGTCTCCGCCCATGCGGGCGAGCGTGTCCTGATCGCGGATCGCCAGCTGCACCGCGCGCGCGACCTCGCGCAGCAGATCGTCCCCGGCGAGGTGGCCGAACCGGTCGTTCAGCAGCTTGAAGCCATCCAGGTCGAGCACCAGCACCGCGAAGCTGCGGCGGGTCCTGGAGTGGCGCGCGATCTCGTAGTAGATCCGCTCGAGCATCGCCCGCCGGTTGGCGACACCCGTCAGGGGATCGGACCGCGCGCTGGCGCGAGCGCTGTCGCGCTCGCGCTCGAGACGCTCCCTGAGACTGGCGAGCACCGCGACGCTGGCTCCGGTGACAAGCAGTGGGGCCAGCACCTGGCTGGGCACGGTCGAATGGCGCTCGACGAGCGAGGCGCCGCCCGCCGCCGCAACCACCGCGACCGAGCTGCCGACGGCGCCGAGGCGGCTTGTGCAGCGAGAGCTCACGAGCAGCGCTCCGGGTACGCACACCCAGATCGCCTGGCCTCCTCTGGCGACGATCACCGCGGCCGCGGTGAGCGCCGCGACCACAAGTGTCGCCAGCAGCGCCTGGCGCGGCTTCCGCGGGGCCCGGTCCGTGGGCGGTCTGGCGCGGCTTCGATGCCGGCCTGTGCTGCGCATGGCCATCAGTGTGGCGACCGGGTCGGACTGATTTTCGTTACGCGGCGGGCGTCAGCGCTGAGGGCCTGCAACCTCGTCGCCTGGTGCCGCCCCGCCGTGAGCAGCCACCCGCGCCGAGCTGACTCGCGCACGGAGCTGGGGTAGCGTCTCCTCGGCCCAGCGCAGCTGCGCCTCGGTCCCGGCGAGTCCCTGGCGAAGCGTGATCCGTGGCAGCTCCTCCGGCGCGGTCCAGTCCGTGTCCGCGTCGATGGCCTGCAGCGCGGCGAGTTTCTCGGCGGCCAGCTGGTGGTAGCGCTCGACGTGAGCGAGGAGGCATTCCGGGTCGCCGCTATCGCCGAAGAAGAGCTTCAGGAGGAAGGCGCCCCGGTTGCTCAGTGGATCCTCGTCGGTCGTGTTCACCCATTCCCTCAGCGCGGCGTGCCCGCGCCGCGTGATCCGCCACAGGTGCTTGTCGGGCTTGCCACTCTGGTGAACTACACGGCGGCGCGCGTGGCCGCCACGCTCCAGGCGGGGCAGGACGTCGTACACGTGGCTCTTCGCGGGCGACCAGATGAAGCCGATCCCGGACTCGGCGAGCTTCAGGAGCTCGTAGCCGGAGTGCTCCCCGTAGCGGGAGAGCATCCCGAGAATCGCGCTCTCGGTCGTTGTGAGGCGGTCCAAGCGAGCCATCCTACGCGGCTAGTGCCTGAGCGAGGCGGGCCACCACGGCATAGGAGTCGGCCTCCATCTGCAGCCAGCTGACGCGCATCACCTGTAGGCCCGCCGCGGTGAGCTTTGCACCCTTGGCGGAATCC
>CATPBV010000206.1 GCA_955652345.1 uncultured Solirubrobacteraceae bacterium
CCGTACCAGCACATTGTTCATCGGCGGCTTTCGCATGTTGAGCGTGAAGAACGTGATGTTGTTGCGCGTGTACTGGTGGACCTGGCTCGGGTAGCGAGCCTTGAGCTCGGTCAGGCGGTCCGGAGCGACCTGCTCGAAGTAGAAGTCGAGCTGGCCGTTTGCGACCTCGTTGACCGCCTGTTCTGGCGTCACCCCGATCTGGACCTGGATCCGGTCGAGATATCCGTTCGGGACGTCCGGCGACCAGGAGTGGAAGTTCGGGTTGCGAACGATCGTGATGTGGTCCTTCGGCACGTATTGGCTGACCATGTACGGGCCCGTGGCCACTCTCCACGCACTGACGGTTGAGATGTCGCGACTGGGAGTTCCTTTCGGCATCGCGAACGCGAACGGCATCGCCATGTATTCGAGGAACGTGCCGTCGGGAGCGGTCAGGTGGAAGGTGATCGTGCGCGCGGCGTCATCGGCGACGATCCCGCTGATACCGCCCTTCAGGCTGCCCGAGAACTGGGTCGTGCCCTGGATGCCCTGGTAGAAGCCGACCCCCTGGGACGCGACGCGGAACAGTCGCTCGATCGAGTACTTGATGTCCGACGGCTGTACCTGACGGCTCACCGGGGGGGAGAACATCACGCCGGGCCGGACGTGGAAGGTGTATGTGAGGCCGTGGTCGGTGACGGTCGGCATCGACGTTGCGAGATCTGGGACGAGCTGCGCGCCAACGGCGCCTGCGGCCTTCTTGAAGGTGAGCAGGCCGTTGTTCGTGGCCTCGAGGATCTCCCAGCCCTCGTTCGTGTAGCTCAGACCGCTGTCGAGATGGTCGGGGTTGTCGACGATCCCGGCCATCAGCGTCCCGCCCTTGACCGGAGTGCCGCCACCCGCTGAGCTCGAGCTGGTTGTCGAGCCACTCGATCCGCATGCGGCGAGGAGTGCGGCGGCCGCAATCAACGTCGCTCCGGCAAAAGCACGCTCACGAGACTTCATCGCACACCTCCAGTCGGGCCGACGCGGCCTTCTCGAACGGCGTCGGCTACGGCCGGCATCGCCTCCTCGGCGAGCACCAGCGTCCATGCGATGTCCTCGTCGGTGTGCGCGCCGGAGATCAGGAACAGGCCTTCCTGCGGAGGCTGGAGCAGCACCTTGCGTCGCAGCATCTCCTCGAAGAACGCCGGAAACGGGCTTGACTGCACCAGCCGCTGCGCGGAGCGGTAGTCGGTCGGCGGCGGGTCGCCGAACCACAGCTGGAACATCGAGCCGACCCCCGTCCAGCACGCGGGCAGCCCATGAGCTTGCGCGAGCGCAGCGAGGCCGTCTGCCAACCGCCGCCCCCGCGCCAGAAGCTCGTCGTAGAACCCGGGCTTCCCGCTCTCGTGCAACGCGGCGATCACCGCGGCGCAGGCGAGCGGGCTGGAGTTGTACGTGCCGCCGTGCATCGTGCGCCCGTCGACAGCCATCTCCATGATCTCGCGCCGGCCGCCGAACGCCGCCACCGGGAAGCCGGCGCCCAGCGTCTTGGCGAGGGTCGTCAGGTCGGGTCGGATCCCCAGCAGCTCCTGAGCTCCGCCGGGAGCGACCCGGAACCCGGTCAGGACCTCGTCGAAGATCAGCAGCGCCCCGTGCTCGGTGGTCAGCTCGCGCAGCCGCTCGAGATAGCCCGGCGCCGGCATCAGCCCGCCGCCATTGCCCATGATCGGCTCGGTGATCGCGGCGGCGATCTCGGATCCGCGCTCCGCGAAGATTCGCTCGAGCGCGTCGGTGTCGTTCCACGGCGCCACGATCAGCGTTTCCGACAATTGGGGCGGGATACCGCTCGAGGACGGGGTAATCGAGAGCCTCCCGAGCGGTCCCGCCTCCTCCAACGTCGGATGAGCAGACCAGTGAATCCCGTCCGACCACCCGTGGTATTGGCCCTCGAAGCGCAGCACCGTCGTACGAGCGGTGAACGCGCGCGCGAAGCGCAGCGCGTACGACACGACCTCAGTTCCGGAGTTGCCCAATCGCACCAACTCCATCGATGGGACCCGCTCGGCGATGGCGGCTGCCGCCTGACCCTCGAGGTCGTGGCACAACGCGAACATCGAGCCCCGCTCGGAGATGGTCCTGGTCACCGCGTCGATCACCGCCCGCGGACGGTGACCGAGGATCAGCGGGCCCTGGCCCATCTGATAGTCGATGTATTCGTTGCCGTCGACGTCGATGACGCGCGAGCCCGATGCGTGGTCCACGAACAGCGGGTGAGGCTTCCAGCCCGCCCGCGGCGAGCGCGTCCCCGACCCGACCCCGCCGGCGAGGTGCTCGCCGGCGAGCTCGAACAGCGCGCGGGACCTCGCGGTCGGACGATCTGTACCGACAGAGCTTGCGTTCATCGTCGATCCTCCGGCGCCGGTCGATGACAGGTGCAGGTCTCCCGTCACGCCGGTACCTCGTCGGTTTGCAGTGGACTGGCCAGGCCCCGCCGCGTGCACGCTAGCGCCCCCGCGCGCGCGCCCGCGCGAAGCGCCTTTTCGATCTCGCCCCCCGCGAGCGTCGCGGCGATGAACGCCGCGATGAAGGCATCGCCGGCGCCGAGCGTGTCGACCACCCGCTCGACGGGCTCGGCATCCGCCCGCCAGCGACCGTCACCTGTCGCCGCGACGCTGCCGTCACCGCCAAGCGTGAGGACCGCAAGCGGCGCACCGGCGCCGAGCGCCTGTGCGAGCAGCTCATCGGCCGAGCGGCCGGGCGCCGCGGAGCTCGACAGGAACACCACGTCGAGCGCTGGCGCGAGCTCGCCGAGCAGCTCGAGCCCGCCGTCCAGGCCGAGATCGCATGAGCAGCGCGTGCCGCGCTCACGCAGCTTCGGCGCCCACTGCGCGAGATCGGGCTGTCTCGAGAAATGCGCCCAGTGGTGGCGCGCCACGAGCTCACCGGAGATGTCGTCGAGCCGGTAGGAGGACGCCACACCTTCGTCCTCGAAGACGAACCGGCGCTCGCCGGACTCATCCCGCTCGACGAGCGTCCTGCCAGTCGGCCCGGACAGCCGGAGCACGCCCGAACTGTCGACCCCGGCCGAATCGGCTGCCTCCAGGATCAGCTCGCCCTGAGGATCGTCGCCCACGGCGCCGAAGTAGCGCACGGCCAACCCCAGCCGCGCGAGCTCGACTGCAACGTTGAACGCGTTGCCTCCGGCGAGCTCGCGGCTCCGGGCGCCGTCCTCGAGCCACACATCGACGCAGTTGTCGCCCACACAGGCGACGTCGGCGCGCTGGTCTAGGGCCACCGCGCGCCCCCCTCAGCGAGCACCTGGCGTCCCATGAACACGCGCTCGTCGAGATCGAGGATCCCGCGCAGCAGCGCGCTGTGCACGACCAGCCACTGCAGGCCGATCTTCAGCACGAACGGCGAGAGCAGCGGGTGGACGTCCTCGTAGTCGGCTGCGTCATAAACAACAACGGTGGCGCCTTGCCGCCTGGCGAAGTCGATCGAGCGCTGCGTCATCGCCCTCGACTCGTCGGTCCCGAGCAGGAACACCATGTCTGCACGCTGGCGCTCGAGCATCTCGACGGGTCCGTGCCGCAGCTCGGCGCTCTCGATCACCGACCCGTGGGTCCGGATGTTCTCCATGAACACGGTCAGCGCGAACTTGTAGGCGAGCCCGTAGAGCGGACCCGCGCCGACGCAGTACAGGACCTGCGCGGGCAGCAGCTCGCGCGCCACCTCGAGTCCGTGGTCGCGCTCGGACTTGAACGAGCGCTCGACCGCCGCCGGCAGGGCATCGAAGCCGGCGAGCACCTCGGCCGCCGCCTCGTTGCCGGCCAGCCGCGCGAATTCGAGGGCGAACAGCGAGACGGCCGCCATCGGCATCGCGTAGAGCGCCGTCGACTCGTACGCGATCGTGCTGTCGGCCTCGGTCGCGATCGTCGAGTCGGCGTGGCCCGTCAGCGCGACCGTGTGCGCGCCGGCGTCGCGGGCGTGGCGAAGGGCCGCGATTGTGTCCTCGGTCTCGCCGGAGTAGGACGCGGCGAACACGAGCGCGCGCTCGCCGAGCCGCACCGGATCGCGCCAGATCAACTCGTAGCTGAGGATCGCGTCCGCCGAAAGAGTCGTAAAGCGATCGGCGAGGTACTTGCCCGAGTACATCGCCGACCAGGAGCCGCCGCTGCCGGTGAAGTACACGGTGTCGACCCCCCGCTCGATCGCGTCCGCGGCGAGCCCGAGCGCCGCCGGACGATGCGCGGAGAGGAATGTGCGCAGGTCGCCAGCCAGCCGCGGGCCTGTGAACAGCTCGGACTGCATCGCCTGCTCGACCAGTGCGTCGTGGTCCATGTTGGGGGGCGTCCTCCGAGAGGCTGTGGATCGTCCTCAACGGCTGAGGGGGCGTCCTTCGACAGACCCGTTCTGATAGCGGTATCAGGACGAGGCGTGAGAACGCTATCAGACCGACCGACTCCTGCATCACTGCGCTCAGTCCTGATGATTGGCGCGCTTCGCCTCCCTAGGTCCCGACGCGGATCTGACGTCTGATAGGTTGCCGCAAGGATGATTCCGAGAGCGCTATCACCCGCCGTGGACGACGCGGTGGTGGCTCTCACACGCGAGCTGGTCGCGACCGACTCGACGAACCCCCAGCTCGCTCCGGGAGGGCCAGGCGAGGCCGCCGTGGCCGAGATCATCGCCGGCCGGCTGGACGCAGCCGGGTTCGAGGTCGACAAGTTCGATGTCTCGCCCGGACGCCCAAACGTTGTCGGCAGGCTCCGCGGCTCCGGCGGCGGTCGCTCGCTGATGCTGTGCGGCCACATGGACGTGGTGGCCGCCCCACCCAACGGGTTCGAGCCGGAAGTGCGCGACGGGCGGCTCTACGGTCGAGGGTCGGTCGACATGAAGGGAGGTCTCGCGGCCGCCGTGGTCGCGGCGGAGCGGCTGGCTGCAGACCCGGCTCAGCTCGCCGGCGATCTCCTCGTCGCGGCGGTGATCGACGAGGAGTGGGTGAGCGCCGGCGCCGAGGAGCTGGTCAGGCGCTACCGCGCCGATGCGGCGATCCTGCCGGAGCAGTCCGACCTCGACGTCGTCGTCGAGCACGGCGGCTTCGCCTGGTTCGAGGTGCACAGCAATGGCGTCGAGTCCGCCGGGATCGAACCGGACGCGGGTGTCGACGCGATCGCCCTGCTCGCTCCGGTCCTCCAGGGCCTCGTCGAGCTCGACCGCCGGCTCGCGGTGGCGCCGCGTCCGGAGTACGGCCGCCCGTCGGTTCACCCCTCGACGATCTCGGGTGGGACCCAGTTCCCGGCGTACGCGCAGTCGTGCGTGCTCGGAATCGAGCGCTGCACCGTGGCGGGCGAGACCGTCGCCGGCGCGGGCGCCGAGATCCAGGAGCTGCTCGACCGCGCCGCGGCGCTCGACTCCCGTTTCGAGGCGGACCTGAGGCTGATCGTCGGCCGCGAGCCGGTCAAGCTCGATGCGTCCCGGCCGCTCGTGCGGGCCCTCGACCGCGCGATCGAGGTTCGGCTCGGACGGCCGTCGCGACATGTCGGCGACATGGGGTGGTCGGACTCGGGAATCCTCGCGGAGGCTGGGATCCCGTGCGCGATCTTCGGCCCGGCGGGCGCAGGCAACCACACCGCCGGCGAGTACGTCGAGCTCGCCTCGCTCATTGCCTGCGCCGACGTCCTGGAGGCGACCGCGCGCGAGCTGTGCCGGGAGCCGGCATGACGAGCGCGAGCGCCGCCCAATCGCATCACGGCACGGATTTGTCGAGCGTGCTTCCTCGCAGCGTGGCGCGCGACGATCGCGGGAGGCTGACGATCGCCGGATGTTCGCTTGCGGATGTGGCAGACGCAGCGGGGACACCCGCGCTGATCCTCGACGAGGGCGAGTTGCGAACCAGTGCCCGCGAGTATCGTCGCGCGTTCGCCTCACGCTGGCCGGGCAGCAGCGTGTTTTTCGCGTCGAAGGCGTTCTCGTGCTCGGGTGTGATCCGGGTGTTCGCCGAAGAAGGCTTGGGCTGCGACGTGGCCTCCGCGGGCGAGCTGGCGGTCGCGCTCGCCGGCGGCATGCCGGCGGAGCGGATCCTGCTGCACGGAAACGCCAAGCGCGACGTCGACCTCGCCGCTGCGCTGAAGGCCGGGGTCGGGCTGATCGTGGTCGACTCGCTCGACGAGCTCGACCGGCTCGAGCGGCTCGTGACCAGGCCTCAGCGGCTGTTGCTGCGCGCGAACCCGGAGGTCTCAGCCGCGACGCATGAGGCGATGGCGACCGGTCACGCTGCCTCGAAGTTCGGCTTGCCGCCCGAGCAGCTGCGCGAGGCGACGCGACGGATCGCGGGCTCAGCGCTGCTCGAGCTCGAGGGGATCCATGCACACGTCGGCTCGCAGATCGTCGAGCTCGAGCCGTTCGAGCGATGCGTCGAGGCGCTCGCGGGTCTCGTCGACCTCCGCGAGCTGGGAACGGTGGACCTCGGCGGCGGACTCGGCGTGCGCTATCTGCCCGGTGACCCCGAGCCGCCGAGCGTCGAGGACTACGCCGAGCGGCTGATCGGTGCGGCTCGCGGCCTGCTGCCGCCGGGCTGCAGGATCATCGTCGAGCCGGGGCGGTCTCTGGTCGCGCGCGCGGGGGTGACCGTGTACCGAGTGGTCTCCGTCAAGCGCGCCTCGAGGACGTTCGTCGCCGTCGACGGAGGCATGGGCGACAACCTCGAGCCGATGATGTATGACACCCGCTACGAACCGTTCGTGCTCGATGCCAATCGCCCGCACGAGCCCTGCGACGTCGTCGGGCCGCACTGCGAGACGGGCGACCGGCTGGTCGAGCACGCGCCGCTCGCCACCCCCGCGGTGGGCGACGCGATCGTCGTTCCGATGACCGGCGCCTACTGCTACGCGCTGTCCAACAACTACAACGGCGCCTGCCGTCCACCGGTCGTTCTGTGCAGCGAAGGCAGAGCACGGATCGTGCAGCGGCGCGAGCGGATCGAGGACCTGCTGGTCCGCGACTGTGACGTGGAGCTCGCCCTGTGACGAAGGCTGCCGCACCCGGGATCACGGTGAAGATCCGATGGCGGTGACGATCAGAGACGTGGGAGCCAGAGCCGGGGTCTCCCAGGCGACGGCCGCCCGCGCGCTCGGTGGATACGGGCACGTGAGCGCCGCCGTTCACACCCGCGTGAAGCAGGCGGCAGTGGAGCTGGGATACGTCCCCAACTCGGTCGCGCGGGCTCTGGCCTCGGGGATCACGCACGCGGTCGGGCTGGTCGTGGGCGACATCGAGAACCCGTTCTTCTCCGCGGTCGCGCGCGGGATGAGCAATGTGCTCGACGACAATGGCCACACGCTGCTGCTGGCCAACTCCGATGAGGACCTCGACCGGGAGCGGGTCGCGATCGAGGCGTTGCGCGCGCGGCAAGTCGACTCGCTCGTCGTCGTACCGAGCTCGGCCTCCGCCTCCCCGCACCTGCGCGCGGCGGCCGCGGACGCTCCGCTCGTGCTACTCGACCGGACGATCCCGAGGCTTGCGGTGGACAGCGTCACCGTCGACAACAAGGGTGGCGCCCGGCGCGCGGTCGAGCACTTGATCGAGCACGGCCACCGGCGGATCGGACTGGTCTCCGATGAGCCCGACATCTCGACCTCAGCGGAGCGGCTGGCCGGCTATCGCGCCGCGCTCCTGGGAGCTGGCATCGCGGTCGACGAGCATTTGATCTCGCTCGGCGGCCCCACCCCGGAGGAGGGCTACCGAGCCGCTCGCCGCGTGCTCGAGGCACCGGACCGGCCGACGGCGTTGTTCACGGCCAACAACTTCATGACGCTCGGAGCGATGCGGGCGATGCGCGATCTCGACCTCAAGGTGCCTCGGGACCTCTCGCTGGTCGGCTTCGACGATCTCGAGTGGACGACGCTTGTCGATCCGCCATTGACTGTGGTCGCCCAGCCCGCCACGGAGCTTGGTGAAGCGGCAGCTCGGCGCGTGCTGGCGCGCCTCGCCGGAGCCGACGGGCGCCCGCGGCGCGTGCGCCTCGAGACGAAGCTGATCATCCGCGCGTCGTGTGCGAGCATCGCATGATCGTGGAGCCGCGCCCGAGCGGGGACCGTCCAAGTGCCCGCGCTGGGAACCGCCGAAGCGCCGCGGGGCCGGGGCGCGCCAGCCGATCCGCGCCCGTCGACGACGCGGAGCAGCTGCTCGCGTCGCTCATCGCGCTGGACTCGACCAATCCGTCCCTCGTGCCTGGCGGGGCCGGCGAGAGCGCGGTGGCCGGACTCGTCGCCGAGCGTCTCCAGCGGGCCGGGCTCGCGGTCCGCGCGTGGGAGGCTCTGCCCGGGCGCCAGAGCGTCCTTGGGGTGCTGAAAGGGGCAGGCCGCGGGCGGTCGCTCCTCATCTGCAGCCACCTCGACGTGGTCGGTGCCGACGCTGCCTGCTTCGAGCCCGCGGTTCGCGACGGCCGGATGTACGGGCGCGGGACGTGCGACATGAAGGGCGGGCTCGCCGCAGCGATCCTCGCCGCCTGTGAGCTGGCTGCCGATCCTGCGCGGCTCCAGGGTGATGTGCTGATCGCCGGCGTGATCGACGAGGAGTGGCTCAGCGCTGGGGCGCTCGACCTGGTGGCGCGCCTGGCCGATCGTCGCGTCCGGGTCGACGGAGCGATCCTGCCCGAGCCGACCGGGCTCGACCTCGTGATCGAGCACGGCGGCTTCGCGTGGTGGAACGTCGAGAGCATCGGCGTCGAAGCCGCCGGCGATGACCCGGATCACGGCGTCGACGCGATCGCCCTGCTGGGCGGTGTCCTCACGGGGCTGCTCGAACTCGACTCGGAGCTCGCGAGCAGGCCGGCTAAGCCGTACGGCCGGCCTTGCATCCACGCCTCCACGATCGCCGGGGGGACCCAGTTGCCGGCCTATCCGGGAGCGTGCGAGGTCGGGATCGAGCGGTGTCTGGTCCCGGGCGAGACAGTCGCGCAGGCGGAGGGCGAGCTCGAGCAGGTGCTCGCTCGCGCCGCCGCGCTCGATCCGCGCCTGAAGACGCAGCTGCGACGAGTGGTCGGGCGTGAGGCGCTGTCGCTGGATCGCTCGGAGGCGGTCATCTCGGAGCTCGCCGCCGCCACGGCGACGCACCTCGGCACCGCTCCGGTGATCCGCGGCGACATGGGCTGGATGGACTCGGGGATCCTCGTCGACGGCGGGATTCCTTGTGTTGCCTTCGGGCCGACGGGCGCCGGCGAGCACACCGCGGACGAATGGGTCGACCTGGAGTCCGTGCGGACCTGCGCGAGCGTGCTGGCGGACACCGCAAGGTCGTTCTGCCGCTGACGCGCCGCCCGCCCCCGCGCCGCGCGTCCTTAGCTGTTAGCTCACCACCATTGCTCCGAGCGCCTCGCGTTCGCTCTCGGTTACTGGACGTGATCGATGTCCGTCCGGGTCCCACAGGACCAGGACGGTGCGCGCCTCGGCGACGGTGACCTCGCCCGGGTCGGCGAGCCGCTCGTTGAGGATGACACTCGACCTGCCCACCGATTCGACCTCGTGCGTGCTCTGCACGTAGGCAGTGCCCTGAGGGACCTCGGCGCGGTAGTCCACTTCGATCCGCGCGACCACGTACTCCTCGGGACCGAAGCTCTCACCGAGCACCTCGCGCAGCCAGATGTCGCGACCGGTCTCGAAAAAGGTGATGTACACGGCCGAGTTGACATGACCTAATGGGTCGAGGTCACGCCACCGAACGGGGATCAGCGTCATACCGGCGCCCTTACGGGTCCTGCGAGCGCGTGCTGCAGGCGCTCGTCGCGGCTCAGGAGCTCCAGTGCATACTCGCCGCGGTCGGGCATGTAACCGGAACCGATGAGCATCCGAGCCGTCGAGGCCATGCCTTCCGATCCGAGGGCGGCCTCGGTGAACGACGTGGCCATCGAGAAGAACAGGACTGTTCCGTGATTGGCTGTCAACAGGATCGAAGCGGCCTCGCAGTCAGTCGCGTTGACCACCACGACCGTCAGGTCCGCGCGCGGCACGCCGGCCTGCTCGAGCAGCCGGAGGGCGCCGACAGCGTCGCGAAGATCCGCCTGGATGGCGATGTCGCAGAGCTCGAGATCGCGCCCCCGCTGGCAGATTCGCTCATCAGCGTCCATCAGCACGATGCGCGCCGTCGGATCCGAGAGCGAATCACGCGCGGCAGCGAGTGCCAGCACGCCAGCGTGCCCGCCGCCGAGCACCAGGACCGTGCGGGTGCCTGAATCGATCAGCGCACGCGTCTGCGATGCGGAATTGCACACGTCGAGTGCCGCAAGCGCCGCCTCGAGCGGCACACCCTCGGGATAGTCGGCCCACGGCGCAGTCCATGGCAGAAACGCGGTGCCGCTGACCGGCACGTGAGGACTGCTGACGTCGACGTCACCGACGGACTCGAGTCGCAGCGGGGTGAGTGTCAGCGAGGCAAGCGTCACGATTCGCGCCCCGATCGGCGGTGCTTCGGGGTAGTCCTCCCCGACCGCACGGACGGTGCCCGTGAGGATCCCGCCCGAGCCGGTGACGGGGTTCTGCATCTTGCCCCGCTCGGCGACGATGGTCATGATCGCCTCACCGACCTTCACGGGATCGCGGTCGTTCGACTCGACGAGCTGGCGGAAGCTGGTCGAGTCGAGGCACAGCGTGTCGACGGCGACCTCGATCTCGTACGGCTGCAATGGCAGTGACAGATCAAGCCGCTGAGCCGCCTGCGGCAGGGCGCTGGCCGGCTCGAGCACACGCTTGGTGCCGAGCGCTTCGATCAGCGAGCTCACTCGGTGGTCTCCTGCGCAGGGGCCGCTACGCCAGCCCGAGCAGGGAGCGTGCCTGGTCTTGGGTGGCGACCTCGCGACCGACCGCGCGCGCGAGCTCGATCGCCTTGGTGACGAGCGCCGCGTTGGACGGCGCCAGCACGCCACGGCTCAGGTAGACCGTGTCCTCGAGGCCCGTCCTGATGCCCGGCGCCCCGTATAGCAGCGCGAGCGCGAGCATCCTCGGGTGGTGGCGCCCGATGCACGTCACCGTCCAGAACGTCTCGGGCGGAAGCGGCCGGAGCATCGCCGTCAGCGCCTCGGGCGACGCATCGATCCCGCCTGGGACGCCGAACACAAGGTTGATCCGCATCGGCGAGGGGATCAGCCCCTCCTCGAGCCACCGAACCGCGCTGATCACATGGCCGACGTCGAACACCTCCACCTCGAGCCCGATGCCAGCCTGCGTGGCACGGTCGATGATCCCGCGACCCGCGGGCGGCGGCGTGATGAACGTCTCGTCACCGAAGTTCATCGATCCCGATTCGACGCCGGACAGGTCGGGCTGCGCCTCGAGGCCGGTTGTCCGCTGCTCGATCGTCATGTCGTTGGCGCCGCCGGTCGAGACCATCGTGATCACGTCGCTGCTCTCGCGGATTGCAGCGATCACC
>CATPBV010000207.1 GCA_955652345.1 uncultured Solirubrobacteraceae bacterium
GACCGACAGGGAGGGGCGCTAGGTGTCCGCCACCCGGTCTCCCGCCCCGACCATCCCGAAGCGATCGGCCAATGGGCCGCGGCCGCTCTCGTTCCCGCAGGAGCGGCTGTTCCTGCTGGACCGGATCACCCCAGGGCTGGGCGCCTACAACGTGCCGACGCTCGTCCGCATCCCGGCAACCCTCGACGGCGGACTGCTCGAGCGGGCATTTGACGCTGTGATCGCTCGCCACGAGATCCTGCGCACCAGGATCGAGCTGATCGACGGCGCCCCCGCGCAGGAGGTGATGGACGCGCGCCCGTTCGAGCTGAGCGTGTTCGATGTCCGCTCCGTCCCCGCGGCCGAGCGCGACGCCGAGGCTCGTCGGCTCCTCGGCGAGCTCGCCGCCCGTCCCTTCGACCTGTCCGGGGATATCCTGCTGCGCGCCGGCCTCGCACACCTAGGCGATCACGATCTGCTGCTGGTCGTGTTCCACCACGCCGGCTCTGACCACGTTTCGAGCGCGCTCCTGTTCGGCGAGCTGGATGAGCTGTACGGCGCGCTGCTCGAGGGGCGCCGGCCGCAGCTGCCCGAGCTCCCCATCCAGTATGCGGACTACGCGCAGTGGCAGCGCGAGCAGTTAACCGGCGAGCGGCTCGCGGAGCTGGTCGGCTATTGGCGCGCCAAGCTCGCGGGTGCGCCCGACCGCCTCGAGCTTCCGACCGACCGGCCTAGGCCGGCCGTCCAAAGCTACCGGGGCGAGCTCAGGGAGTTCACGATCGACGCCGAGCTGGCATCGCGGCTGCGAGAGCTCGCGCGTCGCGAAGGCGTATCGATGTTCATGCTCCTGCTGGCGGCGTGGGGCGTCCTGCTCCATCGCTACACCGGCGCCGATGACCTAGTGATCGGGGCGCCCGCGTCCGGGCGCCATCACGATGAGATCGCCTCCCTTCTCGGGTTCTTCTCGAACACGCTTGCACTTCGCAGTGATCTCTCCGGTGACCCCACGTTCTCGGAGCTGCTGGCGCGCGTCAAACTCACCACGCTCGAGGCCCAGATCCACCAGGAGCTCCCCTTCGAGAAGCTCGTCGAGGCGCTGAATCCGGACCGCGCACAGAGCCACTCGCCCGTGTTCCAGGTGCTGCTCGGCTTCGATGTGGCGCCGGCGCGCCCTCCGAGCCTGGCGGGCAATGTGCTCGAGCAGCTTCCGACTCCGGGCTGGCGGTGGTCGCGGTTCGACCTGTCGATCGTCCTGCGAGACCTGACGAGCGGAGAGCTTCGCGCTAGCGTCGAGTATGCGACCGATCTGTTCGACGCGAGCACGATCGAGCGCTTGATCGGCCACCTGCGCACGCTGCTCGCATCGGCCGCAGGCGACCCCGGCAAGCGCCTCTCACAGCTCGGGATCCTGACGGCAGAGGAGCGTCACGAGCTGCTGGTCGAGCGCAATGACACAGACAGCACGTATGACCACCGCTGCCTTCACGAGCTGTTCTCCGAGCAGGCCGCGCGCACCCCGGACGCGATCGCAGTCACATCAGGCGGGCAGCGGATCACGTACGGGGAGCTCGACCGGTGGACCAACCAGCTCGCCCGGGAGCTGGCGGACCTCGGGGTCACCCCGGGATCGCTTGTCGGGATCTGCGTCGAGCGCGGGGTCGAGCTCGTGAGCGCGTTGCTCGGCGTTCTGAAGGCCGGTGCGGCATACGTCCCGATTGAGCCCACCTACCCTCCGCAGCGCCAGGAGCTGATGCTGGCCGACTGCGCGGCGAGCGTCCTCATCACCGAGGAGCGGCTGCGGGGTGTGGTCGACCCGAAGGACGCCACCGTTCTGTGCGTGGACTCCGACCGCCCGCGGATCGCCGCCCAGCCCGACGAACGGCTCGATTTGTCAGCGAATCCCGATGAGCCTGCGTATGTGATCTATACGTCCGGCTCGACGGGGCAGCCGAAGGGCGTGCAGATACGGCATCGGTCCGTGGCCAACCTCGTGGCTCACATGCGCGAGCGGCCCGGGATCGGCCCTGACGACATCCTGGCCAACTTGACGACACCCGCGTTCGACCTCTCGGTACCCGACTGGTATCTCCCGCTCACGACCGGGGCGCGGCTCGTGATCGTGCCGCGGGAGGCGACGCTCGACGGCGTCGAGCTTGCGGACTGGCTGGCTCGCACCGGCGCGACCTTCGTGCAGGCGACGCCGACAACATGGCAGCTGCTCGTCGATGCCCGCTGGATGGGAAGTCCTGAGCTGAAGATCGTCTGCGGCGGCGAGGCCCTCCCCCGCGCGCTCGCGCAGGAGCTGCTGGCGCGCGCCGGCTCGCTGTGGCACATGTATGGACCGACCGAGACCACCGTATGGTCCTCCGCGCTCGAGCTCGGACCGGGAGAAGGCCCCGTGCCGATCGGATCCCCGATCGCCAACACGTCGTTCTACGTGCTCGACCACCATGGCCAGCCGGTGCCGATCGGCGTTCCCGGTGAGCTCTACATCGGTGGCGACGGGGTCGCGCTCGGCTACCTGAACCGCCCCGAGCTGAATGCGGAGAAGTTCGTCGATGACCCGTTCGCGGAATCTGGTCCGCTGTACCGGACCGGCGACCTGATGCGCTGGCGGGAGAACGGGACGCTCGAGTTCCTGGGCCGGATCGACCAGCAGGTCAAGCTCCGGGGGTTCCGGATCGAGCTGGGCGAGATCGAAGCGGTGCTCGATTCCCACCCCGACGTCGGCGCATCGGTGGTGATCGTCCGAGAGGACAAGCCCGGCGACCAGCGGCTCGGGGCATACATCGTCGCCGCGGGCGACGAGGCACCCGAGCTCGAGGACCTGCGCCGCCTGCTGCGCACGAAGCTGCCGCCGTTCATGGTGCCATCGGCGTTCGTGGTTCTCCCATCGCTGCCCGTGACGGCGAACGGAAAGCTCGACCGGGCCGGCTTGCCCGCTCCCGACGGTGCGCGACCCGACCTCGCGCGGTCGTTCGCGGCGCCCGAGACCCCGCTTCAGGAGACGCTCGCTTCGATCTGGCGCGAGGTGCTCGCGGTCGACCGTGTGGGGATCGACGATGACTTCTTCGACCTCGGCGGGCACTCGCTGCTGGCGGTCAAGATGCTTGCGCGCGTGCAAGAGGCGCTGGGTCTGGATCTGTATCTGGGTCGCGTGTTCGAGGCCTCGACGATCCGCGAGCTGTCGGCGAGCATCAGCACGGAGCTGATGGGCGAGGCGCCCGACGACGAGCTCGCGGCGCTGCTCGCCGAAGTGGAGGCGATGGAGCCGTGAGCGCCACCGATCGTGACAGCGTCGAGCGCCGGCTCGAGCGCCTCAGCCCAGGTCAACGGGCGCTGCTCGAGCAGCGCCTGATGGAGCGGCGGATGGAGGTCGCGCGGAGCACCGCGATCGCCCCGCGCCCCGAGGACGGCCCGGCGCCGCTCTCATATGCGCAGGAGCTTCTCTGGCTGCTGAGCCAGGTGTTCGACGACGGGATCGCTTACAACGCGCCGGGCGCGTTCCAGCTCAAGGGCCCACTCGACCTCGACCTGCTCGCACGCGCGCTCGCGGCGCTGGTCGAGCGGCACTCGGTGCTCCGCACCACCTACAAGCTGATTGACGGCATACCGATGCAGGTGATCGGGGGCTCCACGGAAGTCGAGATCAACCAGGTCGACCTGTCACATCTGGATGCCGACGCCGGGCTCGCCGAGTCTCAGCGCATCTTGAAGAACGAGTCCCGGTATCGCTTCGACCTCGTCAACGGGCCGGTGGTGCGACCGACCGTGATCCGCCTGGCGGCGGACGAGCACATCCTGATGCTCAACATGCACCACATCGCCACTGATGGCTACTCGCGGAGCGCGCTGTACCGAGACCTGACCGTGCTGTACGAGGCATTCGCGAAAGGGCTGCGCACGCCGCTGACGCCGCTGCGAATCGAGTACGCGGACTACGCCGTGTGGCAGCGAAAGTGGCTCGACGGGGGAATCTCCGACGGCCAGCTCGAGTACTGGAAGGCCAAGCTCGCCGGATCGCCATCGCGCCTGGACCTGCCGGCCGACTTTCCGCGGCCGCCGGTCCGCTCATGGGTCGGGGATCACATGAGCCTGATGCTCGACCTGGAGACCCGCGATGCGCTGCGCGCGACCGCCCGGCGCGGCGATGCGACGCTGTTCGTGGCGTTGCTCGCGACCTTCGGGCTGCTGCTGTCGCGCTACTCCGGCCAGGAGGACATCGTCGTCGGGACGCCGTTCGCCGGTCGCAACCGCACCGAGCTCGAGTCGATGGTCGGCTACTTCATCAACCCGCTGGCTCTGCGCCTGGACCTCTCAGGCGACCCGAGCTTCGATGAGCTCCTGGCTCGCGCTCGCCACACCACGCTCGAGGCGTTCGCCAACGCCGACGTCCCGTATGAGTCGGTCGTGCGCGCCACGAACCCCCAGCGCGACCTCAGCCAGACTCCCGTGTTCCAGGCGATGGTGGTCTTCCACAACCCGGCCTGGCAGACCGAGAGGCCGAAGTTCGAGCCCGAGGGGCTTCGGAGCGTCGAGATCTCGCACGAGAAGGGGTGGGCGAAGTTCGACCTCCTGCTCGGGATGAGCGAGCGCACGACTGGACTGAACACCACCTGGGAGTACAGCACTGAGCTGTTCAAGCCCGACACGGTGGCACGGATGATGGAGCACTTCCGCACGCTCGCGCAGAGCGCCGCGGCCGCCCCCGAGCGGCGCCTGTCCAGGTTGTCGATGCTGTCCGAGTCAGAACGCGCGAAGGTCCTGCACTCCTGGAACGCGCACCCCGAGCCGCTGCCCGAGCGCGAATCGATCAAGGAGCTGTTCGAGGAGCAGGTCGCTCGGACCCCCGATGCGCAGGCAGTCGCCTTCGAGAGCGAGCGTCTGACGTTCGGGCAGCTGAACGAGCGCGCCAACCGGATCGCCTGGATGTTGCGCGAGCGGGGCGTCGGTCCCGGAAAGCTGGTGGGAGTCCTGATGGAGAAGTCGCTGCACCTGGTGCCGGCGGTGCTCGGCGTGGTCAAGGCGGGCGGCGCGTACATCCCGCTCGATCCGCTGTACCCGCCCGATCGGATCGACTTCATGGTCTCCGACGCGGAGCCGGAGCTGGTGCTGACCGAGGAGCGCAATCTCGAGATGCCGCTGACGAGCGACGTTCCCAGGATCGCGGTCGACGCTCCCGGCGTGCTCGAGTCCTATCCGGCGAGCGATCCGGAGGGGGCCGCGACCGGCCCGGATCTCGCATACGTGATCTACACGAGTGGCTCCACCGGCAAGCCGAAGGGCGCGATGATCCAGCACCGGAGCCTCGTCAGCGCGTATTTCGCCTACGAGCGCGCGTACCGGCTGCGGGAGCTCCGCGCGCACGCGCAGATGGCGAGTTTCTCGTTCGACGTGTTCACCGGCGACATGATCCGCTCGCTGCTCGCCGGCGCCAAGCTTGTGCTGTGCCCGATCGAGACTGTCGTCGACCCCGCGGCGCTGTACGACCTGATGCTCGCGGAGGGCATCGACGCGGCAGAGTTCGTCCCCGCGACTGCTTCGCTGCTGTTCGAGTACCTGCAGCGCGAGGGTAGGACGCTCGGGCACATGCGCCTGGTGATCGTCTCGAGCGAGGCCTGGCGAAACGATCGCTACGTGTTCTTCAAGAGCCTGTGCGGCCCAACGACGCGGCTGATCAACGCCTACGGCCTGACCGAGGCCACGATCGACAGCACGTGGTTCGAGCCCGCCTCGGTCCAGGAGCTCCTGCCCGGCCGGTTCGTCCCGATCGGGCGGCCACTCGACAACACCCGGGCGTACATCCTCGATGCCGCGCTCGAGCCGCAGCCGATCGGGATCCCGGGCGAGCTGTGCGTCGGCGGGGTGGCGGTCGCACGTGGCTATCTGAACCGGCCCGAGCTGAGCGCGGAGAAATTCGTCCCGGACCGATTCGGAGGTGAGACCGATGGTCTCCTCTACCGGACCGGCGATCTCGCACGGTGGCTGCCGGACGGGACGATCGACTTCCTCGGCAGGACCGATCGCCAGATAAAGATCCGGGGCTTCCGGATCGAGCCCGGCGAGATCGAGGCGGTGCTCGAGCGTCATCCTCAGATCCGCGCCGCCGCGGTCGTCGATCGCATGGACCCCCGGGGAGAGCCCAGGCTCGTTGCGTACATCGACGCGGGTGGAGCGCCGCCGAGCGACGAGGAGTTGCGCGCGTTCGTCTCAGAGCACGTTCCCGGGTACATGGTCCCAAGCGCCAACGTGCTGCTCGACGAGCTCCCCTACACGCCCAACGGCAAGGTCGACCGCGACGCTCTTGCAGACCCCGAGTGGGACCAGGCAGCCGCCGCGGCGGAGTTCCTGGCGCCGCGCACCGACACCGAGCGGGCGGTCGCCGGCATCTGGGCAGTCGTGCTCGGCACCGAGGAGATCTCGATCCGCGACAACTTCTTCGCGCTCGGCGGACATTCGCTGATCGCGATGCAGGTGATGTCGCGGGTCCGTGACGAGCTCGGCGTCGCGCTCAGCCTGCGCGCGATCTTCGACGCTCCCACCGTGATGGAGCTGGCCGCTGC
>CATPBV010000208.1 GCA_955652345.1 uncultured Solirubrobacteraceae bacterium
CTCATCTGGCTGGCATTCGGGATCCTGTTCGGGGTCCTGTCCGCGCTCAATCAAGGCAAGTGGATCGACAGGATCCTGACCGTGCTGGCGATGGCGGGGATCTCCACGCCGATTTTCTGGCTGGGCGCCGTGCTGCTGTACCTGCTGACGTTCAAATGGCATGGATTCCCGCTGTTCACCTGGATCCCGGCAGGTGGATACGTCCCGCTCAGCACCGATCCGCTCCAGTGGGCTGAGCACCTCGTGCTGCCGTGGATCTGCCTGTCGGTCGTTTCGATGGGGTTCTACTCGCGTGTGGTGCGGAGCTCGCTGCTCGAGGTGCAGTCGGCCGACTACGTCCGCACCGCGCGTGCGATGGGGCTCTCACGCCGGCGCGTGCTGCTCCGCCACACTCTCCGCACCGCCCTGATCCCGCTCGCGGCGCTGTTCGCGCTCGACTTCGGCGCCACCGTCGGCGGCACGGTGATCCTGATCGAGCCTGTGTTCGGCATCAACGGGATCGGCGCATATGCGCAGCAGTCGGTCCAGCACCTAGATCTGCCACCGCTGATGGCGCTGACGCTGTACGGCGGGTTCTTCATCGTGCTCGTCAACGCCCTCGGAGATCTCGTACTGACCCGGCTCGACCCGAGGATCGTCGTTGACTGACCCAGTCCTAAGCGTTCACGACCTGCGAGTCAGCTTCCGGACCGAGGACGAGCACGTGCGGGCGGTCCGCGGCGTCGATCTCGATCTCGGCCCCGGGGAGATCCTCGGACTGGTCGGTGAGTCAGGGTGCGGCAAGTCGACCGTCGCGATGGCGCTGACCGCTCTGAACCGCGCGCACAATGCGACGCTCGAGGGCGTCGTCGAGTTCGAGGGCCGCAACCTCCTCGAGCTCTCCGATGCGCGCCTGCGGGAGATCCGTGGCGCGCGTATCGCGATGATCTTCCAGGACCCTATGACCTCGCTTACGCCAGTGCATCGGGTCGGGTCGCTGATCTCCGAGGTCCTTCGCTCCCATGAGCCGGTGTCCCGCGCGGCCGCCCGCGCACGCGCGATCGAGCTGCTCGGCGAGGTCGGGATCGCCGACCCTGAGAGCCGCGTCGACGACTTCCCGCACGAGTTCTCGGGCGGCATGCGGCAGCGGGTGATGATCGCGATGGCGCTTGCGTGCCGCCCCGCGGTGCTGATCGCCGACGAGCCGACGACCGCGCTCGACGTCACGATCCAGGCGCAGATCCTGAGGCTGATCCGGCGTCTGCGCGCCGAGCATCAGACCGCGGTGATCCTGATCACCCACGATCTAGGTGTGGTCGCGCAGGTCGCCGACCATGTGGCTGTCATGTACGCCGGCCGGATCGTCGAGCAGGCCGGCGCGGGCGAGCTGTTCTCGGCGCCGCGCCACCCGTACACGCGAGCGCTTCTGTCGAGCGTTCCGCGTGTCGACCGCCCCCGCCTCGTGCGGCTGCGGGCGATCGCGGGCCAGCCTCCGTCAATGGGTCTCGAGGATTCCGGCTGCGCGTTTGCGCCCCGGTGCCCGCGCGCCGCGCCGGTTTGCTCAGAGCTACCGGCGCTCGAGCAGCGCGGTCCGCTCGGTGGTCATCTCGATGCGTGCTGGCGCTCGAATGAGGTCGACTCTGCGATCAAGGAGCCGCTCGGTGGCGCTGCTTGAGTGCAGCGACGTCTCGAAGTCGTTCAGGCTTCGGGGCGGCCGGCAGCTGCGGGCCGTGAAGGGCGTCTCGCTCGAGGTGCCCGCGGGCTCGACGCTCGGCCTGGTCGGAGAGTCCGGCTGCGGGAAGTCGACGCTCGCGCGCTGCATCGTCGGCCTGCACCAAGTGGACTCGGGAACGATCCGCTTCGACGGCCACGAGCTGACCTCGATGAGCCGCCGCGAGCTGCGGGCCGTCAGGCGCGAGCTGGTGATGGTCTTCCAGGACCCATTCGCGTCGCTGAATCCGCGGCGGCGAGTGGGGGACATCGTCGGCGCTCCGCTCGACATCCACCGGATGTGCGACCGAGCAGAGCGCAGGCGCCGGGTCGCCGAGATGCTCGAGCGCGTCGGGCTCGAGGCGGCCCACGCCGGCCGCTACCCGCATGAGTTCTCGGGCGGACAGCGACAGCGAATCGGCCTCGCCCGCGCGCTCGTCACCGAGCCGAAGCTGGTCGTCTGCGACGAGCCGGTGTCAGCGCTCGACGTGTCGGTGCAGGCCCAGATCCTGAACCTGCTGTGCGATCTGCAAGCCGACCTCGAGCTGACACTCGTGTTCATCGCACACGACCTCGGCGTCGTCAGGCACATCGCCCGCCAGGTCGCGGTCATGTACCTGGGGAGGATCATCGAGCAGGGCGACGCGGACGCGCTGTTCGCAAACCCGCTGCACCACTACACCGCCGGGTTGCTTGCAGCGGTCCCCATCCCCGACCCGGTGTCGCGTCAGGACGACGAATCGGTGCTGCGAGGCGATGTGCCAAGCCCGATCAAGGCGCCCTCGGGATGTGACTTTCACCCGCGCTGTCCGCGCGCTGACGACGTCTGCCGCGTGGACGAGCCGGCGTTGCGCGAGATCCTCCCGGCCCGGCGCGCCGCCTGCCACCACCCACTCGGGGTAGGCGAATCCGAGCAGATCGCCACGACTTCGTAACTCCAGCTCCCGAGGAGTCTCAAGCGCCGAGCAGCCTCTGCTTCTGAGCGTCAAATTCGTCTTGCGTGAGCACGCCCCGGTCACGGAGGTCCGCCAGCTTGGAGAGCTCCTCCGCCACGTCGTGTGCGGACTCATCTCCCTCACTTTCGGGCATACCGGTCTGGCCGGGCGGGGATCCCCAAGGGATCGGCGCGCCGCGGCGGATCTTGAATGCCATACCGGCGCCGCCTCGGCGCGCCCGATCTGCTCGGGCTTCAGCTCGACTTGCGGGCCGGCACGGCGAGCACCGGGCACGGAGCGAGGTGGAGCAGGCGCTGGGTCTCGCCTCCGAGCAGAAGCCCTGCGATCACCGACAGGCCGCGTGTTCCGACGACGATCAGGTCTGCGTTCTTCTGGCGTGCGATGTCGGCAACCTCGTGTGCCGGGCGCGCGCCGACGTCGCCCCTGATCTCGAGAGAGGCGCGGATCCCTTCGCTCGAGAGCTCCTCGACGCGCTTCTTCAGCTCGGCCTGGATCTCGCCCTCGTCCACGCGTCGCGAAGGGCCGACCGCGCCGGCTCCTTCGAGCCGCTCGACCACGTGGGCGATTGTGACCTCGGCACCACCCTCCTTTGCCAGCTGCTTGACGAGCGGAAACGCCTGTTCGGCGGACTCCGAGCCGTCCGTCGACCAAACGATTGACTTGAACATGAGGACCTCGATCCCTCGCTTTGCCGGAGCCTATCCGTAGCAGACTCATACCCCGGATCGCAAGGTCTCGCGCACGAAATCGGCGAACCGCCCACGGTCCAGCGCGACCTGATGCCGACCGCCTTCTCGGACCACGTCCGCCGTCACGTCGAGTACGCGGCGCTGGCCGACCCGTTCCACGTGTCAGGGAACACGGACCCGAAGGGCGACCGCGCCCGACGGCCGCAGGACCAGGCCCCCGACGTGCTGTTGCACGTGGTGTCCGAGTCCAAGAGCGGGATCGTCGTCCGGGGCGCCAAGTTCGAGAC
>CATPBV010000209.1 GCA_955652345.1 uncultured Solirubrobacteraceae bacterium
ATCGATTCGCCTCGACTGTGAGCAGAACGGCAGCTTCACCATAGGGAGCACTGTGAAGTTCGGTGCAGTGAGGATCATCGCCACGCAGGTGAGCTCGCTTACCAATACGGCGGTGACCGGCTGATCAGGAGCGGCCTGCGACTAGTCTCCAGGCCGCGATGCAAGAGCTCAAGGGCCTGATTCTGTCCGGGGGCCGCGGAACGCGCCTGCGACCGATCACCCACACCAGCGCCAAGCAGCTCGTACCAGTCGCCAACAAGCCCGTGCTGTTCTACGCGATCGAGGCGATGGCGCAGGCGGGAATCGATGATGTCGGCGTCATCATCGCCCCCGAGACCGGCGATGAGATTCGGGCCGCAGCGGGGGACGGCTCGAAGTTCGGAGTGAAGCTCACCTACATCGTCCAGGATGATCCGCTGGGACTCGCGCACGCAGTGCTGACTGCAGAGCCTTTTCTCGGTCAGAGCCCGTTCGTGATGTACCTCGGCGACAACCTCTTGCAGGGCGGCATCGAGGACCTCCTGGCCGCCTTCCAAGAGCATGGCCCCGACGCACTGATCCTGCTCACCCCGGTACCGGACCCGCAGAACTACGGAGTCGCAGAGCTGAGCGACGGGGCCGTGGTGAAGCTCGTGGAGAAACCCGCCCAGCCCGCCACGGACCTCGCCCTCGTGGGGGTGTACATGTTCACCGCCGCCGTCCACGCCGCCGCACGGGCGATCAAGCCCTCAGCGCGCGGCGAGCTCGAGATCACCGATGCGATTCAGCATCTGGTCGATCGAGGCCTGCGCGTGGAACCGCACATCGTCCGCGGCTGGTGGAAGGACACGGGCCGACTCGAAGACATGCTTGCGGCGAACCAGCTGGTGCTCGACACGATCGTGGGCCACGTCGAGGGCGAGCTGATCGACTCTCAGGTCGACGGGAGGGTGGTGATCGAGCAGGGAGCCAGGCTCGAGCGTTCAGCGGTAAGGGGTCCTGCGATCATCGGCGCGGGCGCCCGCCTGATCAACTGCTACGTCGGCCCCTACACGGCGGTGGGCGAGGGTTGCACGATCGAGAACGCCGAGGTCGAACACTCGATCCTGCTCGCCGGCGCGACGGTGCGTGACCTGGACGGCCGGATGGAGGCCTCGCTGCTCGGCCGCAACGTCAAGATCGGCCGCGACCACCGTCAGCCCCGCGCGTACCGCTTCCTGGTCGGCGACAACTCAGAGATCGGGATCCTCTAGGGAGGCATCCGACAGCGACACGGGTAACGTCTGTCAGGGAGATCCGATGCCCGTCCCACCCGAGCCGATCCCGCACACCACGATGCCGGCACACGGCGATGTGGCTGGTGGAGCCGATGAGCTCGAGGCCGAGCTCCTAGCGGACGACGTCGCGACCCAGGCCGCGCTCGCCGCACAAGCGCCCGACCAAGAGCGCGAGACCGACGACGAGGCAACCGCCGAGCCGGCTGGTCCCCTGACGCCACGGCGGATGCTGATCGCGGGAATCATCACCGTGGCCTCGCTTGCCGGCTTCTACTTCCTGCTGCCGAAGCTCGCCGGCCTGGATCAGACATGGGGTCAGCTTCGCCGCGGCGACCCGTTCTACCTTGCGCTCGGGGCGGCGCTCGAGCTGGTCTCCATCGGCGGCTACGCGCTCCTGTTCAGCACGATCTTCGGGCGCGAGATGCCACGCCTGGACTGGCGGGCCAGCCTCGAGATCCCGCTGGCTGGAATCGCTGCGATCCGCCTGCTGGCCGCAGCGGGGGCGGGCGGAGTGGCCGTCACGGTCTGGGCGCTGCGACGCGCGGGGATGCCGCCGCGAACGATCGCGTGCCGAATGGTCGCCAACTACATCGTGCAGTACTCGGTCTACCTGGGAGCCCTGATCGTCTGCGGCTTCGGGCTGCGGCTCGGCCTGTTCGCCGGCGAGGCCCCATGGGTGTTGACCGTCGTGCCCGCGCTGCTGAGCCTCGGCGTGGTCATCCTCGTCGCGAGCATGGGACTCGTCCCGCAGGACTTCGAGGAGCGTCTCGAGAGTCTTGCCAGCCATTCCGGCAGGATCGCCCGGATCGCCACGCGGTTTGCGAGCGCGCCGGCGACGGTCGGCTCGGGGGTGCGCACGGTGATCAAGCTGCTGCGTGAACGGCGGGTTGGCTGGCCGGGGCGCTCGTGTACTGGGGCTTCGACATCGCCGTCCTTGGGCTTTCGTTCCGGGCGTTTGGAGGCGTCGTGCCCGTCGCGGTCCTGGTGATGGGATACTTCCTCGGAACGCTCGGGAGCCTGCTCCCGCTCCCCGGCGGCATCGGCGGAGTCGAGGGCGGGATGATCGGCGCGTTCGCGGCTTTCGGGGTTCCGGGGAGCCAGGCGCTGATCGCGGTGCTCGCGTACCGAGCGATCTCGTTCTGGCTGCCGACGCTCCCCGGCATGGCGGGATATCTCTCGTTGCGATCGACCGTCCGCGGCTGGCAGAGCGCAGAGACCGGGCGCGTCACGGCCTAGATGCCGGCCGAAGACATCGCGGCTGCTGCCGCGCGCTCGACGGTTCGCGCGGTCCGGTGGCTGTGGATGCGGGTGCGCGGCCAGGTCGTCGTCCTCGTCGGCGGTCCGGCGCGGGCGCGTGTGATCGTCCTGTTCGGAGCGGTCCTTGCACTCAACAGCGCTGACACCGCGACGATCGGCGCGGCGGCGCCGCAGCTCGAGGCGGCGCTTCACATCGGCAACGCGAAGATCGGTCTGCTGAGCTCGGTCGCGCTGCTCGTGGGCGCAGTGTTCGTCCTCCCGGTGGGATTGCTCGTCGACCGATTCAAGCGCATGCCGATGCTGTCGATCAGCATCGTCCTGTGGAGCATTGCATCGCTGCTGAGCGGGCTCGCGGGGAGCTACGGCGGCCTGCTCTTGACTCGCCTGGCCCTCGGCGCCGTCACCGCGACAGCCGGCCCGGCGATCGCATCGCTGACCGGCGACTACTTTCCCGCCGCCGAGCGCGGCAAGGTCTACGCCTACATCCTCGGCGGCGAGATTGCCGGCACAGCGGCCGGGTTCATCATCAGCGGGACCGTGGCGAGCGTGATCTCGTGGCGCGCGGCTTTCATCCTGCTGGCGTTGCCGGGGTTCTTTCTCGCGCGCACCCTGTGGCGAACGGTGCCCGAGCCGCTGCGAGGAGGACAGAGCCGGCTTCGGCCGGGCGCCATCGGCTTCGAGCAGGCGCCCGCTTCCCCAGGCGTCGATGAGCCAGGCGTGGAGCCCGTCGCAGAAGCCGATCTGGCGTACGACGCGGTCCGCAAGCGGGGCGTTGAGCCCGATCCACGGCTGGTGCTGACCGAGGACCCACGTCAGATGAGCCTGACCGCTGCGGTCCGCTACATCATGTCGATCCCGACGAACGTACTCATGATCATCGGCTCGTCGCTCGGGTACTTCTTCTTCGCGGGCCTCCAGACGTTCGCGCTTGTGTTCATGAAAGGCCACTACCGGGTCGGGCAGGCGACCGCGGAGCTCGTGCTCGCGCTGCTCGTCGGCGGCGCGATGATCGGGACGCTCGTCAGCGGGCGGCTGACCGACGCGTTACTTCAACGCGGCTTCCTCGAGGCCCGCGTGTGGGTACCGGCCCTGTGCTACTTCGGAGCGGCCGCGCTGTTGGTCCCCGGAATCCTCAGCAGCCACCTGATGCCCGGGCTGTGGTTCGACGTGGCCGGCGCCGCTCTGCTGTCTGCGGCGAACCCGCCGCTCGATGCCGCGCGCCTGGACATCATGCCCGCGGGGCTGTGGGGCCGAGCGGAAAGCACGAGGACCTTCCTGCGCTCGCTGTCCCAGGCATTGGCTCCGCTGCTGTTCGGCGGGGTCGCGGACCTGGTCGCGGGATTTGCACCCCAGGAGGCGCCCGTGGGCACGCATCCCGGGGGCAT
>CATPBV010000210.1 GCA_955652345.1 uncultured Solirubrobacteraceae bacterium
CCTGCGCGACCTCCCACCGCCTAGTGGCGCGATCGACCGCCAGCACCGTCCAGCCGGGGCCGTCCTCACCGCTCAGATGGATCAGGATCGTGTCCCGGTGGTGTTCGACTCGGGCGCGGTGGGCGGGGTTGCCATCTTCGCGCAGGACGCGTGGCCGGCTCTCAGCGGGATCGGCGACGAATGAGCTCCAGCGCGATCGAGGCGGTCGTGCGGGAGCGGACATCACACAGCCCGCTCGAGGTTTGCCACCACACCCCGGATCTCCTCGAGGATCTCCTCTCGATGGCGCGCGAGGTCCGGTATGTCCTCGCGGCCCTGCGCTCGAGCCCGCCGGATCGCGCGGTCCAGCCGTGCCCGTTCGAGCACCAGGCGCGCGTGCCGCAGGCGCTGCGCGCTCACCACCCCGGCCCGCCCGGCGCGCCCGACGAGGTCGGCGACCAGGCGTGCGAGCTCCTCGTCGTCGGAGGGCAGGCTTTCGAGCGGCGCCTCGGTTCGCTCTGCGATGTGCCTTGCGGCGCGACGCATCGCGTCGCTGGTCAGCAGCTCGTCGAGGTCGGCCTCGGCCAGCTCGGCCGCTCCCTCAGCTGGCAGCGCGATGCAGAGCGTCAGGAACGTGCGCTCGGCCCGGACGCCGTGCTCCAGCGCTCCCCGCTTCGTGATGCCCGCGCCAGAGCCCTTGGGACCCGGATCGGCACGGCCTGCCACGACCGATTCGACCATCCCCTCTGAAAGCTCGAGTCGCCCCGCCACCCGGCGGATCATCTCCTCGCGCAGGACGCTCGGTGCGAGCTCCGCGATCACGGGCTTCAGCTCCGAGATCGCCCGGTCGCGGCCTTCCGCGCTCCGAGTGTCCGCGCGCTCGAGGATCCGGTCGACATGAAAGGAGACGAAAGGCACCGACGCCTCGACCAGCGCGCGAAGCGCATCCGCTCCCTCGCTCTGAATCAGATCGGCGGGATCCCGTCCCTGCGGGAGGGGGACCACTCGCAGCTCGAGCTTGCGCCCCGCGGCGGCCCGGGCGGCGCGCATCATCGCATCCTGTCCTGCGGCGTCGGCGTCGAGGCACAGCTCGAGGACCCCGACGACCCGCTCGAGCTCACCGACCTGCTCCTCGGTGAGCGAGGTGCCCATGATCCCGACCGCGTTCGAGAGCCCCGCCTGGTGCAGGGCGATCACGTCGGTGTAGCCCTCGACCAGGATCATCCGTCCCGCGCGGGCGGCGGCGGGGCGGGCCAGATCGATGCCGAACAGCTGCCGGCGCTTGTGGTAGAGCTCGCCGTCCGCGGTATTGAGGTACTTGGGGGGCTGGTTCTCGCGCATCGCCCGCGCGCCGAACCCCACCACCCGGCCCCGGGCGTCAGCGGCCGGAAACATGATCCGCTCGCGGAATGCGTCATATAGCTGGCCGGGTCTGGACCTCGAGCGGACCGCGAGACCGACGGACAGCAGCTCTTCGTCGCTGAAGCCCGACCCGCGAGAGGCCTTGAGGATGCGGTCCCACGCGCTCGGTGCGTATCCCACCCGGAACTGGCGGAGCGTCGGCTCGTCGAGGCCGCGGCCCAGCAGATACTCGCGGGCCCGACCGGCCTCCCGCGCCTCCCACAAGTACCGCGCGTAGTAGGCGGCGGCCCGCCCGAGGAGCGACTGCAAGCGCTCGCGCCGCTGGCGCCGCTGGGCCGCCGCCGGGTCCTCTCCCTCGGCCTCGAGCTGCACGCCGAAACGGCCGGCCAAAGCCTCGAGAGCGCCGGTGAAGTCGAGCCCCTCGGTCTGCATAACGAAGTCGAACGGGTCGCCGGAGGCCTGGCAGCCGAAGCAGTGGTAGAGCTTCTTGCCCGGGCTCACGTGGAACGAGGCGGTGCGCTCCTCGTGGAACGGGCAGATCCCGAAGTAGCTGTCCACGCCGGCGCGTCGCAGGTCGGTCTTCGCCGATACGAGCGAAACCATGTCGACCGCGTCGCGGACCCGGTCGCGGGAGTCGTCGGTATAGCGGGTCACGGCGCGAACGCGACCGGCACGCTGAGCGCCTCAAACGCCCGGATGCAGAAGCGGTCAGTCATTCCCGCCAGATAATCAGTGACCCGCTGCGAGAGCTCGCCGGCAGGGATCGATTCGGGGATCTCGCCGGGGTGCGAGCAGTAGTGGTCGAACAACGCGCGGATCACCAGGTCGATCTTCGCATGCTCGCGCCGGGCCTCCGCGCCGAGATACACACGCTCGAACATGAACGAGCGAAGCTCGGTCATCGCCGCGCCGACCTCCGCCCCCTGCACGATGTCCCCGGCAGCCTCGGAGTGCTCGACCAGATCGTGGACGAGCGCGTCGATCCGGCGAGGACCGGAGTCGCCCAGGACCTCGATCGCGTTCGACGGAAGATCCGAGACCGATAAGAGCCCGGCGCGCAGCGCGTCGTCGATGTCGTGATTGATGTACGCGACCCGGTCCACAAGGCGCACGATCTTGCCTTCCAGCGTCGCGGGCTCCTTGGAAGCGCTGGAATGGCTGACGATCCCATCGCGCACCGGCAGCGTGAGGTTGAGGCCGGCGCCGTCTCGCTCGAGCGCGTCGACCACCCTGAGCGACTGCTCGTAGTGGTGGAAGCCGGTACCGAACCGCTGGGCCAGGCAGCGATCGAGCGCCTCCTCGCCGATGTGCCCGAACGGGGGATGACCGAGGTCGTGCCCGAGCCCGATCGCCTCGACGAGGTCCTCGTTCAGGAGCAGCGCCCGCGCCACGGTCCGGGAGACCTGCGTCACCTCCAGCGTGTGGGTGAGCCGCGTGCGGTAGTGGTCACCCGTGGGGGCGACGAACACCTGCGTCTTATGTTTCAGGCGCCGGAATGCCTTGCAGTGGACGATCCTGTCGCGGTCGCGCTGAAACGGCGTGCGCAGGCCGCAGTCGGGCTCGGCGTGGAGGCGCTGCGCAGGGTAGGAGCGAGTCGCCAGCGACGACAGCGTCCTGTCCTCCAGCTCCCGGACCCGCTGCTCGAAGGCATCGGAGACCGGACCGGTGGGATGCTCGTACCCAGCGCTCAGGAGTTGCTCGCTCACGTGGAGCGATTCTGACAGCGCGGCAAGTCGAGAACGCAGAGCGCGTGGACGAGCGGGTTCAACCGGCGCGCATCAGCGGGCGCAGGTGGACATGGGCGTGATGCTCGGTCGTCTCCACGATCGCGCGCTCGGCTTGCCGGAGCGCGAGCTCGGAGGCATCGGGAGCATCCACCAGCGGCCGGCCCAGGGCGGCGACCAGGAACTGGTAGGACTCCTCGCTGAGCGGGAACGCAGCGGCCTCGCAGGAGCTGCAGACGACCCCCCCGGCCGCCGCGGAGAAGCCGCGCAGGTGCTCCACCTCGCCGCAGGCGGCACATGACCCCAGCTGCGGCACGATGCCCGCGGCGAGCAGCAGCTTCAGCCGGAACGAGAGCCCGTTCGCCGGCCGCGCGTGAGCGGCGTCCGAAGCGAGCAGCGAGAGCTCGCCTGCGAGCAGTGCGAAGACTTCGGGATGCGGATCCGGCGTCTCGAACAGGCGCGACACCGCGTCGCAGGCGCGGGCGGCGGCGTCGAGCGTGGTGGCGTGATGGCGCAGGGCCGGATGAGCCGCGACCGTGTCGACGCTCGTCACCGTATAGAGCTCTCCACGCCCCTCGTGAAGCACCGCACGGATGTGGAAGAACGGCTCCAGTCGCGCCCCGAAGCGGCTGCGAGCACGCCGTACGCCCTTTGCGATCGCGCCGATACGCCCGTGACCAGGCGTGTACAGGTGAACGATACGATCGGCTTCGCCGTAGCGGATCGAGCGCAGCACGATTGCCTCGGTCTTCAGCGGGGCAGGCATCAGCTGTGTGCCGCCGCGGGACCAGGTCCACACGCTATACTTTCTGAAGCGATGTCTCCCATCACCGTCTACACCACCGATCACTGCGCCCGGTGCGTGGCCGCGAAGATGCTCCTGGCCCGCCGGGGACTTGGTTTCGAGGAGATCAATTTGGCAAAGGACCCGGACGGTCGGGCCGCGCTGCTGGCGCGCACCGGGATGGTGACCTTCCCGCAAGTCCTGATCGGCGAGCGCGTGATCGGAGGCTTCGACGAGCTGCGGGAGGCGGACCGCGAGGGGCGCCTCAGCGACCTGGCCGCCTGACGGTCCGCCGAGGCCGCGGCTGGCAGCTCTCGCAGACGTAGGTGCCACGGCCGCCGACGACGATCTTGCGGATCGGCCGGCCGCAGACCACGCAGGGCTCCCCAGCCCGGCGATGCACCAGAAAGCGGTCCTGGAAGGACCCCTGGGCGCCGTCGAGATGGCGAAAGTCGTCGATCGATGCGCCCTTCGCGTCGATCCCAGCGCGGAGCGCGTCCTCGATCGCCGCGCGCAGGCGATCCCAGTCGCCGGCTGACAGCCGACCCGCGGGGCGCAGCGGATGGATCCCCGCGCGGAACAGCGCCTCGTCGGCGTAGATGTTGCCGACGCCCGCGATCCGCCGCTGATCGAGCACGAACGACTTCACCGGAGCGGTGCGCCCGCGCGCAAGCGACCGCAGGTGCTCCGCGGTGAATCCGGGCGTCATCGGCTCGACCCCGATGCGCGCCGCGAGGTAGGCGTCGCGAGCGTCGCTTCCGCTCACGAGATGGCCCGTCCCGAACCGCCTCGGGTCGACATATAGGAGGCGGTGCCCACCGTCGAGCTCGAGCCGCACCCGAGTGTGGAGTGGGTCAGCGATCGGATCGAACAGCAGCCCTCCCGTCATGCGCAGGTGCATGAGGAGGTGCCGGTCGCCGGAGAGCTCCCACACCAGGTACTTGCCCGATCGCAGCACACGATTTACACGAGCGCCAGTGAGCTCCGACTGCACCGACTCCGGATCGATCGGTCGCGTCCACCTGGGGTCGAGGATCTCGGCGTGGAGGATGGTCCGGCCCTCCAGGTGTGGGGCCAGCTGGCGGCGGATCGTCTCGACTTCAGGGAGCTCGGGCATCGCCGGCCGAGGCTCTAGTCCTCTCCATCCCAGTAGTCGAGCGGCTCCACCCGAGCGATCACGCCAAGCCCCCTGAAGCTGATCTTGTTCGAGCGCGGGTAGTAGCAGAGGTCGCCTGGCTCGCGGGTCCCGTAGGCAAGGTAGGTGAGCCCATCGTCGCCCGCCCGGAAGGCGTGCGACACGCCGGTCGCCGGAGGCCGCGAGATGACGTGCCCGGGTCGCACCTCGTGCTCCTCGTCTTCGAGCAGCAGCACCCCCCGGCCGTCGAGCACGACGAACAGCTCCTCCTCCAGCGAATGGCAGTGCAGCGGAGCCGACTGCCAGCCCGGAGGCACCTCGACGTACTGGAGCCCGGTCGACTGCGATCCTGCCGCGTGCCCGAGGTCGCGTCGAGCCCTCTTGATCCGCGGACGTTCGACCGGCACCTCAGCCACGGCGTCCACGTTGACGACGGTCCCGGGTCTCTCCCCCGGCTCGGTTGGCAGCTCTGGTGGCCCGAGCTCGGACTCACGGATGAACTGGATCGGCGCCCGGTTCTCCGAGCCGGGCTCCGACTCCACCGCCCTGCGCCCGACCAGCGACAGCCCGAGGCGAGGGAACCGCGGGCTCTCGTCCTCGTGGCGCGGTCCGAACGCGAGTACGTCGAGCGCGTCCAGAGAATGCAGCGTGTGCGCCCCCTCAGATGGCAGGTAGACGATGCAGTCGCCCTTGGCCACCTCCGCGGTGTGTCCGTCCTGCCAGGAGATTCCCCGGCCACCAAGGACGTAGAAGATCTCCTCCTCGCGTCCGTGCTCGTGCGCCGGCGTCGACCAACCGCCAGCGGGGATCTGCATCCGCCGCACGCCAACACCCACGCTGCCGGCGGCCTCGCCCAGGAACGTCCAGCGCCCGCGGAGATGCCCGAGCTCGAACTCCCTGTGCGGGGCCTCGTCGAAATGCGCGAGATTCACCGCCGGGACTCTACGACCACCAGCCGGTGGCCGGTCGGCCCGAACCGCTACGAAGCCCGGGGCAGTTGGGCCCGGGGGTGGGCCTCGAAGTACACGTCGCGCAGCCGCTCGGCCGTCAGGTGAGTGTAGATCTGGGTCGTTGCGATATCCGCGTGACCGAGCATCTCCTGAAGCGAGCGCAGGTCGCAGCCGCCCGCAAGCAGGTGGGTCGCGAACGTGTGCCTGAGCGTGTGCGGGCTCATCCGGCCCTCGAGGCCGGCGGTACGGGCGTGGCGCTGGATGATCTTGTAGAGGCCCTGACGCGAGAGGGGGCCGCCCCGAAGGTTCACGAACACCCGCTGCTCCTCTCGCAGACCAACAAGTCGCGGTCGGGCCTTGTTCAAGTATTCGTTCAGGCTCTCGATCGCCTTGGTGCCGATCGGGACGAGGCGCTCCTTCGAGCCCTTCCCGCACGCTCGAAGCACGCCTCCCTCGAGGTCGAGCGCCGACAGCTCCAGCCCTGTCGCCTCGGATGCGCGCAGCCCGCAGGCGTACATCATCTCCAGCAGCGCGCGATCGCGCAGCGCGGCCGCCGAGGTGCCGCGGGGCTGCTCGAGCAGACGCGAGACCTCGTCGCGGCTCAGGACCTTCGGCAGCCGTCCCCGCGTGCGGGGAGGGCGGAGCTGCGTGGTCGGGTCGTGCTCGATCAGCTGCTCGCGGCGGAGGTGACGGTAGAAGGAGCGCAGGCACGCGATCTTCCGCTGAAGCGTCGCCGGCGCCATCGGGGGATGCCCCTCCCGGCCCGCGGCGAGCTCGGAGACGAACGCGGCGAGGTCGGAGGGAAGGACCTCGAGAGGGTCACGGCCGGCGCGGGCCAGGAACGCTCCATACTGCTGAAGGTCCGAGCGATACGCCTCGAGCGTGTGCCGCGAGAGCCCGCGCTCGAGCTCCAGGTAGGCCATGAACTCGAGCGTCAGGTCCGTCAGCCGCCTGGGGGCGTCGATTGCCGCCATCCAGCCGGTATTCGGTGCCGCTCGGAGCGGTCCTGCCAGTCAGCTCCTGCCTCGGCCGGCGAGCAGCCAGAGAATCGCGATCAGCGACTTCGAGTCCTCGCACTCCTCGATCGCGGCGCGCAGGCGATCGAGCGGCCACGGGACGATCTCGATCCGCTCGTCCTCGACCGGATCCTTGTCCGGGGCGTCGGTGAGCCCGGTCGCGCGATACAGGTGAACGCGCTCGTCGCTGAAGCCCGGGCTCGTGTAGAACGACAGGACGTGCTCCCAGGCCGCAGCGTGCTAGCCGATCTCCTCGGCGAGCTCCCGCTTAGCCGTCGCGAGCGGTGGCTCGCCCTCGACGTCGAGCTTGCCCGCCGGGATCTCGAGCGACGCCGGCTCTCCCACCGCCTCGCGGGGTTGCCGTGTCAGCCACAGCCGCTCGTCGTCGACCGCGATGATCCCGGCGGCTCCCGGGTGCCAGACCTTGTCGCGGGTCACCTCCGCGCCATCGGCATAGCGGAAGCGCTCGAGGCCTGCCCTGATGAAGGCGCCACCCCACTTGGTCTCGGCGCCGATCGACTCGAACTGGCTCAAGCCCCGGCCTCGTGGACGAGCGCGATTGCAACCTCGAGCATGCCTTCGAGCGCGTTGACGCTGACCCGCTCGCCGGGCTCATGGTTGCGCTCGGTCCCGTTGGCGAGGTTGACGCACTGCAAGCCCGCGGCCATGAACGCGTTCGCGTCCGAGCCGCCGCCGGTGTCGATGTGGCGGGGCTCGTAGCCGCAGGCCTCCAGCGCCTGCTCGGCGAGCGCGACCGGCCGTTCGCTCGCGCGGATGCGGTATCCAGCGAACATCCGCTCGACGGTGACGTCGAGGTCGCACTCGGCGGCGTCGACCGCTTCCTGGAGGTGGTCGATCATCTCGGTCGCGACTGCATCAGCCCGCGCTGGGTCGAGGCTGCGCGCCTCGGCCTCGAGCGTGCAGCGCTCCGCGACGACATTCGCGTTGGTCCCGCCCGAGATCGTTCCGATGTTGGCGGTGGTCTCGGAGTCGAGGCGCCCGAGGCGCATCCCGGCGATCCCGCGAGCGGCGGCTGCGATCGCGTTTCGGCCGCGCTCCGGGCGAATTCCGGCGTGCGCGGCGCGACCGCGCACCTCGGCCGAGATCCGGTAATAGGTCGGCGAGGCGAGCACGATCTCCCCGATCGGCGAAGCGTGATCGAACACATATCCGAACGGACTATCGAGCGCGCTCGTGTCGAACTCCTTGGCGCCCCGCAGGGCTACCTCCTCGCAGACCGTGAACAGCAGCTCCAAGCCGACGGGCGGCGTCGCTCCCGACTGCTGGATCCCTCGAGCAAGCTCGAGCATCACCGCCACCGCGGCCTTGTTGTCGGCGCCGAGGATGCCGTCGTGCGCGTTCTCCCAGCCACCGTCCACGAGCACGGGCTCGATCGGCGCGGCCGGCGGAACCGTGTCGAGATGCGCGCACAGCATGATGCTCGCGCCGTCGCCTCCCCGGATGCGGGTCAGGAGATTCCCGGAGTCGGAGCCCGCACGGAGTCCGGCGTCGTCCTCGCTGCACTCGAGTCCCATCTCCCGTAGCGCGCCGGCGACCCAGTCGGCGCAGCCCCGCTCCTGGCCCGACCGGCTCTCGATCCGGCACAGGGCCGCGAACGTCTCGTGGAGTCGCTCGCGCTGCGCCTCGGTGGCGCGCCTCACGTCGCGCCGACGGGCGGCGCGGGGTGGGCGCCCTCACGTCCGGCTGGCAGCTCGGCCGCCAGCGCATGAGCGAGCGCCGCCCCGACGAACTGCCGGAACAGCGGCGCCGGGCGCTCGGGCCGCGACTTGAACTCCGGGTGGTATTGCGACGCAACGTAGAACGGATGCGCGTCTGAGCGGAGCTCGATCACCTCGACGAGTCGCTCGTCGGGAGACGTGCCGGAGCAGACCAGCCCGGCCGTCTCGAGGCGACGGCGCAGATGGTTGTTGACCTCGTATCGGTGGCGGTGGCGCTCATAGATGACCGCCTCGCCATACAGGTCGCGCACAGCTGTGTCCTCGTGCAGCTTGATCGGATCGGCGCCCAATCGCATGGTCCCGCCCATGTCGGCGATCTCCTTCTGCTCGGGCAACAGGTCGATCACCGGATACGGCGTCTCCGGATCCATCTCGGTCGAGTTGGCGCCCCCCATCCCGGCCACGTGGCGCGCGAACTCGCTGACAGCCACGTGCATGCCAAGGCAGATACCGAGAAACGGAATGCGGCGCTCCCGCGCGATCTGCGCGGCGCGGATCTTGCCCTCGAAGCCGCGGCCACCGAATCCGCCCGGGATCAGGATCCCGTCAGCCTCGGCGAGCCGGCCGGCGAGTTCCGGGTCGCCGACGGCCTCCGAGTCGACCCAGTCGATCTGCACCTTGCAGCCGTGATGGATGCCCGAATGCCTGAGCGCCTCCACCACCGACAGATACGCGTCCTCGAGCCGGACGTACTTTCCGACGAGCGCGATCCGCACTCGGCCCTCTGCCTCCGCGGCTCGCTGGGTGATGGACTCCCAGCCGCTCAGGTCTGGCTCGGGCGCCCCGAGGCCGAAGTGCTCGTGCAGGATGAAGTCGTCGACGCCCTCCGAGCGGAACACGAGCGGCACCAGATAGATGTCGGGCACGTCGCGCGCCGACACGACCGCCTGCACCGGCAGGCTCGCGAACAGCGCGATCTTCTGGCGGATCTCGGCCGAGAGCACGGACTCCGAGCGGCACACGACCATGTCTGGCGCGATGCCGATACGGCGGAGCTCGTTGACCGAGTGCTGCGTCGGCTTCGTCTTCAGCTCGCCGGCATGACCGACGTACGGGACGAGCGTGAGGTGGATGAACATGCACCGCCGGCGCCCCACCGCGACTGGAAACTGCCGGATCGCCTCGAGGAACGGAAGCGACTCGATGTCGCCGACCGTGCCGCCGATCTCGGTGATCACGAAATCGACCTCGCTCGACTCGGCCATCAGCTTGATCCGCTGCTTGATCTCGTCGGTTATGTGCGGCACCACCTGAACGGTCGCGCCGAGATAGTCCCCGCGCCGCTCGCGCCTGATCACGGCGTTGTAGATACCGCCGGCGGTGACGTTCGAAGCACGGCTGGTGTTCGCGTCGGTGAAGCGCTCGTAGTGGCCGAGGTCGAGGTCGGTCTCGGCGCCGTCCTCGGTGACGAACACCTCGCCGTGCTGGTAGGGCGACATCGTCCCCGGATCGACGTTTATGTACGGGTCGAACTTCTGAAGCTGGACGTCGAAGCCGCGAGCGACCAGCAGCCGCCCGATCGACGCCGCGGCGATGCCCTTCCCGAGCGAGGAGACGACTCCGCCTGTGATGAAGATGAAGCGCGTCTCGGCGGAGGTCATGAGTCGGAGTTCGAGTCTAGTACCGGCACAGGCGGACACCTACGCGGCCCGCAGGAGCTGGCGCGCGTGCTGGCTTGCCGCGCGGTCCCCCTCGACGGCGCCGAGCATCCGCACGAGCTCCGCGACGATCGCGTCATCGCGCAGCGCGGCGACGGTGGTGGTCGCCGGCACCGTGCTCGGATCCTTGGTGATCGTGAAGTGCCGCTGCGCGAGCGCCGCTACCTGTGGGAGGTGCGTGATGCACAGGATCTGGCGGCCGCGAGCGAGCTCGCGCAGATGCTCTCCGACCGCCCGCGCGGTGTGGCCGCCGATCCCCGCGTCGATCTCGTCGAACACCAGCAGCCGCGCGCTCTCGCCCGGCGGCTCCGCGGAGCCGTGAGCGACGCTGAGAAGCGCGAGCATCACCCGCGAGAGCTCGCCACCCGAGGCGACATCGCGCAGCGGTCCCGGCGCGACGCCCGGATTGGTGGCGATCAGGAGCTCGACCACATCCGGGCCTCGCGGGCCGCAGCCGTCGGGACGCGGGCTGAGGAGCACTTCGAACATCGCATCGGGCATCGCGAGCTCGGTCAGGCGCGCCCGCACTGCCTCAGCGAGCTCAGGCGCCACCGCCCTACGGCGCTCGCTGAGCGCCGTCGCCAGGCGATCCAGGGTTTCGCGCGCCGCGGTGAAGTCGGCCTCGGCGGCTTCGAGCGCCACCTCGGCATGCTCGAGCTCATCGCGTCGCGCGCGGCAGCGTTCGGCGTGGGCGAGCACCTCGGCGATCGTCCCGCCGTGCTTGCGCTCGAGGCGGGCGAACAGCGCGAGCCGCTCCTCGACCTCCTCGAGACGGCCGGGAGGTGCTTCGATCCCGAGGGCGTAGGAGCGAAGCTCGCGGCCGAGATCCTCCGCCTCGTACAGGAGCGCCTGCAGCCGCTCGGAGACCGCGCCGAGCGCGGGATCGATCTCCGCCGCGCCAACCAGCTGCCGCGCTGCCGCCGCAAGCAGCTCAGGGACGCCCCCGTCAGCGGAAAGCGCTTCGGTCCCGCTCGCGGCAGCGCCGCGCAGCGTCTCGAGGTGGCGCAGCCGGTCGCGCTCGAGCAGCAGCGTCTGCGCCTCGGATTCGCTCGGTGCGGCGGCCTCGATCTCGTCCAGCTCGAACGCGAGCAGGTCGAGCTCGCGTTCCCGGGCGCCGGCCAGCTCGCGAAGCTCGGCGACGCGCGCGTCGAGCTGGCGCATCTCCTGATAGCGCGCCGTCACGTCTGCCAGCGTCGCGAGGTGCTCGGATCCGCAGTGCGCGTCGAGCACCTCGAGCCGCGCGGCCGACAGCATCAGCTTGCGGTGCTCGTGCTGGCCGTAGAAGGACAGCAGGCGAGCGCCCAGCTCGCGCAGGTCCCCGACGGTCGCCGATCGTCCACACACGTACGCGCGCGTGCGACCGTCGGGCCAGACCCGGCGGGCGAGCACGACCTCGTCGGCGTCCGTCGGAAGTAGCTCGCTGTCGGCGAGCTCGGCCGGAAGCGAGAACACGCCCTCGACGTATGCCTCGGAGGCACCGCCCCGGACGATCCCGCTCCGAGCACGGCCCCCGAGCAGCAGGTCGAGCGCGTGCGCCAGGAGCGTCTTGCCCGCGCCTGTCTCGCCGGTGAGGACGTTCAGACCCGCCGCCAGCCGCAGCTCCGCGCGATCCAGCAGCAGGAGGTTCTCGACACGAAGCTCGTGGAGCACAGACGACTCTTTACCATGCGCCTCCGACGGACCCGCCCGCCGACCACGGCGCGGCCGCCAGCCGGCCGAACTTGTCGCGCAGCCGCTGATAGAAGGTCGTCCCCGCAATCTGCGCGAGACAGCCCTGGTGATCGACGAATCGCGCGGCGATCTGCTCGCCCGGCGGCAGAATGCACGCCGGCCTGCCGTCGACCGTCACCTCGACCGGCTCGTCGAGCGAGCGGTTGTCGACCGCAAGCACATCCCCCGGCGCTACGACGAGCGCTCGCGCGGTCAGCGAGTGGGGCGCGATGAACGACACCACGAATCCCTCGACGCCCCACGCCATCACCGGGCCGCCGTTGGCAAGGTTGTAGCCGGTCGATCCCGCGGGCGTTGCGATCACCAGTCCGTCGCAGCGAACTCGCCCCACCCCATCCGCCGCGACCGAGTACTCGAGGTCGGCGACGCGGTTGCCCGGCTGGCGGTGCATCGACACGTCGTTGATCGCGAGCCAGCCGCCGCCCGAGCCGGAGAGCGAGATCCCCGGCAGCGAGAGGACCTCGAAGTCTCCTTCGAACGCCCGCCTGAATCCTGTCTCCACATCCTCTCTCTCAACCGTCGCGAGGAACCCGATCTCGCCGAAGTTGACGGCGAACACGGGAACCCCCATTCCCGCATACGTCCTCAGGGCGGCGAGGATCGTGCCGTCGCCGCCGAGCGCGAAGCAGATGTCGACGGCGGGCTGAACCGACGCATCGAGCTCGAGCGCCGGACCGGGCTCGAGGCCGTGCTTGCGGGTCTCGTCGGGGTCGAAGCGCAACACCGCGCCCGTCTCACGCGCGAGCCGGACCAGCGCGGCGACCGCCGGGGCGGTCTCCGCCGGGCGCCGGTGGGTCATGACCGTCGCGGTGCGGACCGGGCTCAAGGCTCGGCCTCCAGCGCCGCCCGCTCGAGGTCATCGACGCCGCCTCGGCCGGCCTCGGCCAGCCAAACGAACGACTCGCGATTGCCCTTCGGCCCTGAGAGCCCCGAGCTCACGTAGCCCAGCACCGCGGCGCCCAGCTCAGCCGCCGCCTCGCCGACCGCCACAAGCGCTTGCCGCCGCAGCGGCGCCTCGCGCACCACGCCGCCCTTGCCGACGCTGTGACGGCCAACCTCGAACTGCGGCTTCACCAACGACAGACAGTCGTACCGCTCGGCCGCGCACGCCAGCACGGCGGGGAGCACCTTCGCGAGCGAGATGAACGACACATCGACCACGATCACCTCCGGGGCGTACGGGAGGTCCTCGCGCCGCAGATAACGGGCGTTGCGCCGCTCGATCGCCGTCACCCGCGGATCGGATCGCAGCCGCCAGTCGAGCTCGCCGTAGGCGACGTCGACGGCGACGACGTGGGCGGCGCCTGCCTGCAGCAGGCAGTCGGTGAAGCCGCCAGTCGAGGCGCCCACGTCGAGCGCCCGACGCCCCGAGACCGGCACGGACAGCGCGCGCAGAGCGTTCGCCAGCTTGACCCCCCCACGCGAGACGAACCGCGGGGGCCGCGCGATCTCGATCTGTACGTCCTCGGCGACGAGCTGACCCGGCTTGACGGCGCGCGTTCGCGCGGGCAGCAGGAACACGTCGCCCGCGAGCACGGATGCCGCCGCCCGCGCCCGGGACGAATACACCCCACGCCGCGAGAGCAGGCTGTCGAGGCGAACGCGTCGCATTCGCGGCAGTACGGTACGTGATCGGCGGCTCGGCTGGGCGCCGTCGTGGGCGGAGCGGGTCCGCGCTGCCTACGAGCTCTCGACGCCGCTGCGGTCCGCCACCGCCGCCTCGATCCGCTCGGCGATCCGCTCGCCGGTGAAGCCGACCTCCTCGTGGAGGAGCGCAGGGGCTCCGTGCGTGACGTACCTGTCGGGCAGCCCCACGCGGAGGATGCGTGGCGTGACTCCGGCGTCGGACAGGTGCTCCCACACCGCCGACCCGAAGCCTCCCGCAAGCACGCCCTCCTCGACGGTCACGAGCAGCTCGTGCTCGGCGGCAAGCTGGGCAGCCAGACCGACATCGATCGGCTTGGCGAAGCGGGCGTCGGCGACCGTCACGTCGATGCCTCGCTCGGCGAGGATGTCCGCGGCGGCGAGCGCCTTGCCGACGCCGGTGCCGTACCCGAGCAGCGCCACCCGGTCGCCCTCACGGAGGATCTCGCCGGTTCCGATCGGAATCGTCTCGGGCGTGCGCGGCAGCTCTACGCCGACAGCCTCGCCTCGCGGATAGCGCAGCGCGACCGGCCCGTCGTCGTACAGGAGCGCCGTGCGCAGCATGTGCACGAGCATCGCCTCATCGCGCGGCGCCATCAGCACGATGTTCGGCAGGCATCGCAGATAGGCGATGTCGAACGCGCCGTGATGGGTTGGTCCGTCGTCGCCCACGAGCCCGGCGCGGTCCATCGCGAACACGACGTTCAGCCGCTGGAGGCAGACGTCGTGGACGATCTGGTCGTAGGCTCGCTGCAGGAAGGTCGAGTAGATCGCCGCGACCGGCTTTGCCCCCTCGAGCGCGAGCCCCGCCGCGAATAGAACCGCCTGCTGCTCGGCGATGCCCACGTCGAAGTAGCGCTCGGGCAGCTCGCCCTGGAGGATGTTGAGGCCTGTGCCCGAGTTCATCGCGGCGGTGATCCCGATCACCCGCTCGTCGCGCCGGCACTCCTGCACGAGCGCCTCGCCGAACACCTGCGTGTACTGGGGCGCCGCTGGCCGCGTGCCGGTGATCCGCGAGCGCCCGGCCGCTGGTGCGCCGCCGGAGATCGAGTTCGGCTTGGCGGCGTGCCACTTCTCCATGCCCTCGAGCCCGCCCTCCTCCGCGGGCGCGAAGCCCTTCCCCTTGACCGTCGCGCAGTGGATGACCACCGGCCGCTCGGCGGCGAGCGCCGCGCGGAGGGCCCGCCGCAGAGCTCGTACGTCATGGCCGTCGATCACCCCTGTGTAGGCGAAGTCGAGCTCCTCCCACCACAGGCCGGGCGCCCAGAAAGCCTTGATCGACTCCTTGAAGTGGGGGCCGATCCGCTCGAACGCTGCGCCGATCCCGGCCGGGAGCTTGGTCAGCCCGCCCTCGAACCCCTCGCGCGCGTGCCACAGCTTCGGGTTCAGGCGAACACGGTTGAAGTACTTCGACAGAGCGCCGACGTTCGGCGCGATCGACATTCCGTTGTCGTTGAGGATCACCACGATCGGCGTCCCCAGCCCGCCCGCCTGGTGGACGGCTTCGAACGCAACCCCTCCGGTCATCGCCCCGTCGCCGACGACCGCGACGACGTTGGCATCCTCGCCGTGACCGGCACGCATCGCCTCCTTGATCCCGACCGCGTATCCGATCGCGGTGGACGCGTGGCCGGCGCCCATCACGTCGTGCTCGGACTCGGCGATCGCGCAGAACGGCGCGAGGCCCTCGTACTTGCGGATCGTGTGCAGCTGGTCGCGCCGGCCGGTGAGGACCTTGTGCGGATAAGCCTGATGTCCGACGTCCCACAAGATCTTGTCCCGAGGGGAGTCGAGGACCGAATGCAGTGCCACCGCGATCTCGCAAGCCCCCAGGTTGGCGCCGAAGTGGCCGCCGATCTCTCCAACCGTGTCGATGATGTGCTCGCGCACCTCCTGCGCGACTGCTTGCAGCTCCTCGTCGCTGAGGCGGTGCAGGTCCTGGGGCTTGTCGATGCGTGGCAGCAGCTTGGACTTTTCAGTCATATGGGGCGATGATCGGGGTCAGAACGTCCGCGTTGCGATGAAATCGGTGATCTGCTCGAGCTCGGTGGCGCCGTCGGGCGCCGCCCGCGCGAGCGCCGCGCGGGCCCGGTGATGTGAGGAAGCGGCCAGATCACGAGCTCCGTCCAGACCGAACTCGGTCACGTACGTGCGTTTCCCCAGCCGCTCATCACTGCCCTGCTGCTTGCCGAGTGTCTCTTTGGACCCGATCACGTCGAGGATGTCGTCCACGATCTGGAAGAGCACGCCAAGCTCGCTCGCGAAGGCTCTGAAGTGGATTGTGGCAGGTTCTACCGCCCCCGCCAGCACCAGGACGCAATCGACGCTGGCCGCGATCAGGCGTCCGGTCTTCAGCTCGTGGAGGCGGCGAAGGCCCTCGGGTCCGGGCGGGGCTGTGCCGGCGACGTCCAGGTACTGCCCTCCTACCATGCCGCCGACGCCGGTGGCCTCGGCGAGCTCGCGCGCCGCCGCCAGCAATGCGGCGGGATCGCCCTGCTGCTCGGTGAGCAGCAGCCGGAACGCCTCCGCATACAGGCCGTCGCCCGCCAGGATCGCGACGTCCTCCCCATATGCCCGATGGCAGGTCGGCCGCCCCCTCCGCAGGTCGTCGTCGTCCATCGCGGGGAGGTCGTCGTGGATCAGCGAGTAGGTGTGGATCAGCTCGATCGCGGCGGCGAGCGGAAGCACCCAGCCGGCCGGGCGACCGATGGCGCGGGCGGTGGCGAGCGCGAGCACGGGCCGGATCCGCTTCCCGCCGGCCAGCAACGAGTAGCGCATCGCCTCCTCGATCCCGGCTGACGCCGGCTCCGCGGAGAAGCGCAGCGACTCGAGGTAGCCCTCGACCTCGGCGCGCAGGTGGTCTGGGTAGGACGGCGCCGAGACGGCCGGATCCACTACTACTGCTGCGCCGGAAGCGGCAGCTGACCGGGTAGGTCCGGAAGCGGCTCGAGCGCAGCACGCATCCGCTCGTCCACCTTCGCGCTCGCCTCGGCCGCCAGGCGGGCACACTCTTCGATCAACGAAACGGCCGCCTCGGGCTCCAGCTCGCCGGAGCGCAGTTGCTCCGCGGCGTCACGGAGCCGCTCGCTGAGCTCATCCAGGGCTTCTGTCACGGTCGTGGAGAGTACAGGGACCGGCACTAAAACCTGAGCAGCGCTGCGATCCCTTCGAACGGGCCGAGATCCGGATGATGGCGCACCACCATCACCTCGGCGTCCTGCCCGAGCGCCGCCTCGATCGCCGCTTCCCGCAGGTGCTGCCGCTGCTCGAGTTGCGTGCCGTCGGCGGGACAGTTGCCATCGGAGCCCAGTAGGAGGAGCCCGCACACGGGGCACTGGTGGGCGGCGGCATCGAATCCAGGCGCGAGCAGGAGGGCTTCCACGCGTCGCTCGTTTAGCGCCGCAACCGTCTGGTCTGGACCGCCCGCGGCTCGGCCGCCCGCCCCCACCCCGGCGGCCAGCCGATCGAGCGCCGCTCGCTCGCGCCGGCGGTCGTCATCTTCGACGAGGTCCGCAACCGCCAACCGGATCTGGGCATCGCTCGTGGTCGCGACGTCGACCTCGAGGCGTCCGGGAACGAGGCAGGCGTGGATCTCATCCGGGAGCATCGCCTCGAACCGCGGCACGAGCTCGCGAGGGCCACCGAGAGCCACCCGGTCGCAACGCTCCCGCCGCCACATCCTGCGCACGGTCTCCGCCACCCGCCGCAGATGGTCGTCGACCTCCTTTTCGACGCTTCGCGCGTATCGCGGTTGCGACCAGCCTCCCTGATCGTGCTGCCCATGCACGTCATCCTCGATCCGCCGATCCTCCCGAAGACCGTCGGCCGGACCGCTGAAGAGTCGCGCCGTGCGCCGGCTGACCAGCACCACGCACCAGCGCCGGCGGGTCACGGCCTCGATCAAGGGCGCCACGTAGGGCAGCCGCTCGATCGTGACGCTCGCTTGCACCGGCCGTGTCAGCTGCACGGTCTCGAACAGCCCGTCGCGGCCCGAGCAGAAGACCGCGAGCGAGCGCGCCCCCTGATAGGGCGCTTCGCCCGACGAGAGGTAGCGATCGAGACGTTCGACGTCCTGCCGCAGCGCGACCTTCTCATCGTGTTGGAGACCCGGCTCGCGCTCGAGCTGCCGCGACGCCTGGTCGATCAACGAGCGAACCTGCGAGGCGCGCGCCTGCGGGGTCGCGAATTGCTCGGGATCGAGGTTCAGATAGATGCTGATGACGCGGTGGCTAGGCCGGCGCTCGAGCAGGCGCTTGGCAGCCAGCACCACGGTGCTCACAGGGCCAGCTTACCCGGGGAGCAGCTCCAGGAAAACCCCTAGGGAACAATGGTGAATGTGAGCGTCCGAGGGCTCGAGAGCACACCCCCATCGTTGGCGATGATCACGACCGTGTACCGGCCGGGGGTAAGCGCTCGCCCGTGAGCGACGCCGTCGAAGCGCAAGCTGTTCCGGCCGGCTTTCCCGGGTAGGGATATCGTCCCGACGGTCGCGATCCGCACGCAGCGCGGTCCGTGGCGGCGGCCGGACCCCGGAGCCACGCAGCGGTGCTTGATTCGTCGCCCCGGCAGCTGCTGGGTGAAGGCAAGCGCGACCCGCGCCGCCTCGTCCAGCGAGAACTTGAACGTCGTCCCGGTCGGCGGATGTTTTCCGGCGCGCGACCCGCTCTCGCGCCACACCCGTTGGGTTTCGGACACCGCCCACAAGCGCGGCCGTCGCGCCTGGTAGACGACTGATGTCCCGATCTGCGTCACGTTCCCGAACACGTTGGCCGCGGCCGTGCTGATGGTGTTGGCTCCCGGTCGCAGCGACACGGTCGCGGTCCAGGTCCCGTCCGGCTCCACTGCGACGAGCCGGCCGTCGACGCTCACGACAGCCAGGCCGCTTGGATCGGAAGCGCTGCCCGAGACGGTCACACGCGGCTTGGAGGTCTCGGTGCCTCCCGCCGGAGTGTTGATCGCTACGAGGGGGCGGAACGCCGCCTCTGCGGCGAGGGCATAGACCGCAACTTCGCTCCCGTAGAACGCGTCCGAATAGGCGAAGCCGAGCGCGACCGAGCCACTCGCCGGAACCGTCCGCGTGTACCCGAGCTCGAGCCAGCTGACGCTGTGGGTGGTCGGCTCGACCACGGTCACGCTCGACGGGGGGTTCGAGAAGCTCACCGCGCCCTGGGCCGAGCTCTCACCGCCATCGGGAGCGGCCGCTGAACCCTTGACGAACAACGAGCCCGGTCCGCTTGCCTGCGGGCCAGGGACAACCTGCCCCGGCTGAGTGTAGGTCTGGAGCCCCGTGCCGGTCCACGGAAAGCCCAGCTCGCCGTCGTGCGCCGGGGCCCTGAACTGGTTGCCCTCGAGTAGATCGAGCGTGTGCGGCCGCCCATCCGTGCTCGAGAAGTACTGCACCACGGTGGCCATGCGTCCGCCCTGAGCCTGGGTGATGTGGAGCCTGGCCGCCACGCCTGTCTGCACGAAGCGCGGACAGCTCGCCCCGGTAGGCGGATAGCCGCCGCCGGGACTGCACTTCACGATCTGCTCGATCTCATCCAGGACCAGGTTCCCAGTCGCCGGATCGATCGAATAGCTGTACGTCATCGCCGGATACCCCGGATTGCTGCCGGCGTGGAAGCCCGCGATGTCGAATGCGTTGCCGGCCAGGTAAGCATCCGCGCCGTCGACCCTCAGCTCCGAGCGGGTCGGTGCAGTGTTCGAGTTCGCGCTCGAGAACCCACCGTTGCAGGCGTCGAGCGGGACACTGGCGAACGTGGCGGCGTCATAGACGTACGAGTCGCCGAGGGCGCAGTTCCCGAGCGACCGGAAGTCGAAGGCCCCCATCAACTGTGAGGCGTACAGGTAGTAGTACTCGAGCTGACCGGACCCGCCCGTGGTGTTGGTGACCTGGTCGATCGACAGCGTGGCCCCGGTGAATGGCGACCCGCCACCTGGCGGGTAGGGGTTCGTGTCGCCGGCGGGAACCGCTCGAAGGACGCACGTCTCCTTCGCGAGCCGCCGGAGGCCCAGTGGGACCGTCACCGTGAACGAGCCGTCCTGGGCCAGGGGGACGCCCGTCGCGAGCGGCACGATGCTCGAGGCTCCCGAGTAGCAGTTGACGTCCAATGCGTCGGCGCTCGTCCCACCGACCGTGGTGCCGGCGACGGTGATCGCCTCGTGCGGGGTCACCTGGTCGTCGAGCAGCGAGCTGCCCGTCGCGGGTGTCGTGATCGTGGACGCGGTGACGGCCGCCGACGCGCTCGCCGGGCACGCCATGACGGCGCACCCGATCGTCACGGCCACCCATGGCTTCACCTTAGGAGCCTTGTGCGTCGAGGGCTTGGTTGACGAGCGCGTCGGCGCCGGCGTTCTGCTCCCGGGGGACGGTCCGGACCGTCCAGCGATCGAAGCCGCGGAGCGCGCCGACCGCCTGAGCGTGCAGCGGCTTCAGCGCGGGATGCTTGACCCTGTACACCCCGGTCAGCTGCCGCGCGATCAGCTCGGAGTCTCCGACGATCTCGACCTCACGCGCGCCGAGCTGGCGGGCGCGTTCGATCCCGCGCAGCACCGCTCGGTACTCCGCGACGTTGTTGGTGGCAACTCCGATCCGCTCCGCGATCTCCTCGACCACGTCCCCATCGGCATCCGATATGACCACGCCGACCGCCGCAGGCCCGGGATTGCCGCGCGCACCACCGTCGACGTGCAGGACCAGCTTCACCGGCGAAGGGGCGCGCTTAGTCTGTGGCCAGCCGCGGAAGCTCTCCGGGAACGCGCGGCCGCCGCCGGTCGCGAACCGACCGGTTGCCTCCGCCGGAAGGTATGCCCTCGCGCCGGGAGGATTTGCGGCGGTCGACGATCACCGTGACGTTCGGATCGTCGGCGTAGTAGGCCGTCAGCTTCTCGAGCAGCTCGCCTGCAAGCGCTTCCGGGACGACGCAGTAGATCACGACGCGTTGTTTGGATCGCTCATTGGGAAGGATGCTATTGACCGCGCGCCGCGCCGACCATCGGATGTTCGTCTAGTCGACGGCAGCGCTCCTCTGGCCAGATCTCAGTCGATGAGGCTCAACGCGCCGTTCTGGTCGGACGCGGCGTTCGGCTGGCGCTCAGCCTCGTCGAGCTCGTCCAGCTCGTACCCCTGGCCAGCCAGCCGTACGGTCGGGAGCTCGTCCGAGAGATCGATCTCGTAGCGATACCAGCAGAGCTCCCAGGCGACCACGACCTGAACCAGGCCTGGCCGTCCGTCGAGTGGCCGCACCGAGACCCACGGCGCCCCCAGCGAGCGGGCCACACCGGCGACCGTCCGGCGGTGCTCGGAGGCGTTGAAGATCTCGATCGCGGCCATTATCCGCTGCTCGAAGCCGGACGGAATCGCGTGGACGTGGCGGGGCTCGCGGACGTGCTGCGCGGCGCGCCTGCGCCGGCTCTCGTCCTGTGCCCGGCGGCGTGCTCGGCCACTGCTCGCGTCGACCGGCGAGGAGTCGGCGTCGATGCTCTCGCCATCTGCGCCCTCCGCCGGCGGCGCGGGAGTCGACCGAGACCCTTGACGCAGCCTGCGCAGCAGCGAACCTCGGCGCTCCGAGCTTCCGTTGCGGGGGTCGAAGGTCGGCAGCGATCCTTCGCGCACCCAGCCCTCGTGCGCTGCACGCGCAGTGCACAGCTCGCACACCGAGCGGTGCGCCGCGCCATCGAGGTAGACCTGAGCTCGCTCGCCGCGCAGCAACGTGCGCCCGCACACGTCGCACGAGGCATACGTCAGCGTCGGCCGGATGTCCCTGGTAGCCACGCGGATCGAGGGTACAGAAAGTGCCAGTCGGACGCGCCGGCGGTCAGGCCTTGACCGCCTCCCTCTCGGCCCTCGCCTCGTCGACGACCTTCGAGGACAGGTGAGACGGGACCTCCTCGTAGCGCAGGAACTCCATCGTGAACTCGCCCTGGCCACCCGTGATCGACCGGAGATCAGGGGCGTAGGAGAGCATCTCCGCCATCGGCGCCTCGGCCTTGATCTCGGTCATCCCAGCACCCACGGGCTCCATCCCGAGTGGCCGGCCGCGGCGGGAGTTGAGATCGCCGATGACGTCGCCGACAGCATCCTCCGGAACGTTGACGCTGACCAGCATGATCGGTTCGAGCAGCACCGGTCCCGCCTGCTCGAGCGCTTGCCTCATCGCCAGCGACCCCGCCACCTTGAACGCCATCTCCGAGGAGTCGACGGTGTGATACGAGCCGTCGTACAGGCGCACGCGGAGGTCCTTGACCGGGTAGCCGGCGACCACGCCCTCGCCCATCGCCTCGACCACACCCTTCTCCACCGCCGGGATGAATCCCGACGGGATCACGCCTCCCTTGATTGCGTTGACGAACTCGAATCCGCTGCCGGGCTCGAGCGGCTCGATCTCGATGTGGCAATCGCCGAACTGCCCGCGCCCGCCGGTCTGCTTCTTGTGGCGCCCGTGCGCCTTGGCAGGCTTGCGGATCGTCTCTTGATAGGGCACCCGCGGCGGCTTCAGGTTGACCTCGGCGCCGAAGCGTGACTTCAGCCGCTCGACGATCACCTCGACGTGAACCTGCGAGAGTCCTGCGACGATCTGCTCGCCCGTCTGCGAGTCTCGATGCAGGTCGATGGTCGGGTCCTCCTCCTGGAGGCGCCGCAGCGCGGTGAAGACCTTGTCCTCGTCGCCCTTGCTCTTGGGGGCGACGGCGAATGCCATCACCGGCGCGGGC
>CATPBV010000211.1 GCA_955652345.1 uncultured Solirubrobacteraceae bacterium
CGAACGCCCGGAGGCGGTCGAGGTCAAGGCTCGATGCCCTGAACGTCTGCACCATCATGCGCAGCCCCGCCGGACGAGTCGCCATCCACTGCGGTGGCGGGCCGGGCGGTGGCGGTGGCGATTGGACTCCGGGGGCGAGCTGGTTTTCGACGTACGCCGGCATCAGCTCATCGGCCGGGAGCGTTGCGATCCGATCGAACTCGCGCCAAACCGCCGCCTCCTCGGGGCTCAGCCCCTCGTTCCCCATCCAGGCGGGTTCGATCAGCGCCAGACTCAGCAGGCGCGCTGAGTGCGTTGCCACGAACGCAAGGCTCGCCGCGCCGCCGCCGGAGTAGCCGACCAGGTGAAAGCGCTCAAAACCGCTGCTCTGAGCCGTGCGCAGGATGCCGTCGATCTCGTTCTCGAGCGAGTAGTCGGTCGGCGGCGCAGGACCGGCGTACACCTCGAGGTCCTTTGCGATCGCTTGGACCTGGTCGCCCAGCGCCTCCAACAACGCGGCGTAAGCGGCCTCGGCAGGCATCACTCCACCGGGGACAAGAATCGCTTGCGTCCCCATGCTCGAGCGAGCTTACACCGACCACACCAGGCGAGAGGAACCCGGCTGCGCCGTGCTACGCCCACAAGCAACCGCGCGAAGACCAGTTAGACCGCCGACCGGCTGAAGCGGCTACTGAAACGGGGTTGAGCGTGCGAGCCCGAGAGTGCGTTTGAGGTCAAATGGCGAGGCGCCGTTGTCAAGCCAGGGGCGCCCAACCCAGAGGTAAGCGTCGCACCAGCGCTTGGCCGCTCGCGCGGCCGCTCTCGAGAGGTGCAGGCGGCCGTCGGTCACGCTCGTGGTCGGCGGGATTCCGAGGGTCATGCACGGCCAATCAGTGGCGGTCCGGCAGATCCGGGGGTTGCCGTGATCGCCGTGATACTGCTGCCAGGTCCACGCGCTGCCGTTCTCGGCGGTGTTGATGACGAAATGCTTGCCGGGCACACCTGCAGCGGCGAGTGCTCTGGAGACACGGGCGCCGAACAGAAGCTCATTCGAGTTCGAGTCGAAGTGGGTGTTGTTCAGCGAGAACCCGCGGACCGCGGCGACGCCGGCCCGGCGGAGCATCCTCACGGCCTGCGTGACCGTCGGCCAGTCGGCCGCACCCGCGTCGATGTACACGCTGGTGTGGGGCAGGGCGGTGAACACCTGCGCGGCGTAGCGGACGAGCGAAAGGGCGATTCGACCGCCATCCGGGTTGCAGCGCGCGAACGGGAGGTCCGGTTGGAGCACCAGCGCGACCCGCGCGGAGCCGATGCCCGCCGCGAAGCGGTCGATCCACCGCTTGTAGCTGGCCTGCTCGGCTTGCGATTCCAGCCGCAGGCAGGATGCCTCCTCCCACGGCTGTAGGCGAAACACAGCGATCTGCACGAGCACGTTTGGGTTGCCGCGGGTTACGTCTGATACGTACCGGCTGGCTGCGCTCTGCGCGGAGGAGTCCGGGTACCAGGCGCCAAACCAGAGCATCCGCGGCTGAAGGGCGATCCGCGCGAGCAGCGTCCGCTGCCCGCCGCTGGCGGCCTGATACGCAGAGTAAACGCCGTCGATTGGGCCGCGGTAGACGCCCCACGGCAGGCCCTTGAGCGGGTTCGATGCGCTCGCGCCGGGAAGCCCCGCGTTCGCGACGCCCGCTGAGGCTGCTTGCGCGAGGCCGATGAGCGCGACGACGCAAACGACAGCCACCAGCAGCATGCGACGCGCCGTGCCACTGGCGCTCATCGAGGATCGGGTCCGGTTCGCATCTGGCACCGTCGTACTGATATCCGCGTCACCGAGTGAAGTCAGGGACGTGGTCTCCACCACTGAATCGACCGCCTGCCGTTCGCGCTTTACCTGTGGTCCCCCGGCGTATGGCCAGCAGGCCATCTGGGGCTCTCGCGTGAATCCAGGGTACCCCGCCCGCGCCCACGCCAGAACCGTGCTTCTGGGCGAGCGTCTCGTACCGGGTGGCTCGTGCTCAATCCGAGGTTGGCAAGCGGTTGCCAGCTCGGCGAGCTCGCCGAATGGCGTGCCGTCGCCTCGCGCCGCCGGCCCTGTCCTCGTCGATGGCCCCGAACTCGAGGGCGAGTTCCCGTCCCGCCTGCGTCAGGTCGTAGTGGTCATTCTCCGGGCGCCCAGGCTTTGACTGAAACCACTCCCGGCGCAAGCCGATGCGATCGGCGAACACGTGCAATTCATCGAGCGTGTCGGCCTGCAGATGCCCACCGCCGGTCCATCGCCCCCAATCGCCGACCGCGAAGGCGTTATCAACGTAAGCGCTCAATCCGGACAGCCCGGTGCGCGCAGGGTGGTCGGAGGGCTCACGAGGCGGCGGCCGTCGTTGCGTGGGATCACCTCACGTGACGATGACCGAACTGGCCGCGACACCGGACGCGGAGTGTCGCCGATGCACGGAGGTTTGGTGGGGGTGAACAACACTAGTTCGGCGGAGCCCGCGACGTCCCTCGGACTTTGCCAGATGTCTGGCCGGGCCCAAGGGCAGTGACGCTTCGTGCTGGAAACGACAAGGAGTCCGACAAGAGCTGGAGCCCGGTTGTCGCGCGAAGCTCAACTCCGATGCCCGCCTACATAAAGGTGACTACCCGAGAGTGGAGGTCTTCTGCGCGATCTTCGCGTTCGGGGCGATCGACAGCTTGGTGCACGAGATCGAGGAAGCCACGCTTGAGCCGCCTACCGTCGGTCAAGTACCGCTTCGAGCCACCCTGACACTCCGCAGTCCGGATCTCGCAGTGGTAGAGAACTCCGAGGACTGCGCGACGCGACGTGGGCGCTAGAGCGCGTCTCAGAAATCACGCCGACCGGTGAGACGCTCATCGGCCCCTGGCCGTGTGAGCTGGTAGAGCGCGACCCTTTGAGGCCCCGGGTTCGTTAGCTCAGCACCGGGACCATGCGGGATCTCGAACCGCATGGCAAGTTCCACCCCGCGATCGCGGAGCTCTCCGGTCGCCCGGTCAAGATCGGCCACCCGGTAGACCAGGACAGGTTGATCCCCCTCGAGATGCTCGGCGAGCAGCAGGGCTGGAGGGTCCGGCTCCAACCGCACCATCGCCACGCGAGTGCCGAACGCCTCGATCGCGAACACCAGTTCAGCGCCCAATCGGCGGCTGAAGTGCACCATGTCGGCGGCGACGTCACGGCTGGGCAGGTAGACGAAGTCGAGCTGATCGAACATGGCGAGAGCCTACGCCGCGTCCGGGAAGCTGGGGGACCTGGGTGAACTGCTGCGACACCCCCCGGACTCCTCCTCTGTACGCGCGATCCGCAGAGTCGAGCCAACTTCCGCTTAGCCACGAACGCGACACCTCATCTGGCGATTGTCCAGGGCACTCCAGAGCGACGCGACCGAGCCGAGGGCGCGTGGCGACTACGCTCCTTTGTAATGAGCTACGCGAAGAAGAATCTGCGGGACGTCGAGGACATGGCGGTCAAGCATCGCCTCTCCGACACCCAGGAGGCGCGTTTCCCCCGCGCGGACCTGGGTGCCGAGCAGACCGGCGTCAACTACCTGATCATCAAGCCCGGTCGACGTGAGGCGTTCGCTCATCGGCATCGTGCAGCCGAGGAGATCTACCTTGTCCTAGCCGGCTCAGGACGTGTCAAGCTTGATGACGAGCTGGTGGACCTCGCACCGCTCGATGCTGTACGGGTGAGCCCGGGGACGACGCGGTCGTTCGAAGCCGATCGCGACGGTCTCGAGGTCCTCGTGTTCGGGCCGCACGTGGAAGAAGACGGAGAGATCGTCAGCGACTTCTGGAACGAGTAGGACTGAGCTGACACGGAGCCGAGAGCTCCGCATCGTCGACGGTGGATGCAGTCGACGGACGCGGCTCGCCGAGCAGGTGCTCCGTCCCGGCGTCTGGACTCTGACCATCACTGCGACCCACGCCGCCGGCCGGAGTTCACCCTCGCCGCCGGTGGGCTTCACGATCCTCGAGCATTAGCGCCTCGCTCGCGGCGTCGAGTGCGCCGGCCACGGCATCGAGACCCCGAAGGTCACAATCCTTGACGGCCGCCACTACCTGGTCCTCCAGCTCGTCGAGCACCTTGGCCACGTGATTGGCTGCCCGCTTCCCGGAGCGGGTTGGGTGAATCACGAACGAGCGGCGGTCCGCGGGGTTGATCTCGCGCCGGACGAAGCCTCGGTCCTCGAGCCGGTCGATGACGTTGGTCAGGGTCGAGCGTTTGTGCCCGAACTCACGATGCAGCGCCGCGATCGGAGTTGGGCCGTGTCTGGCGAGCTGCGCTAGCACGTGCGCCTCGGCCTGAGTGACCCCGAGTGGTTCGAGGGCGTGGTCGAGGTAAGACCCAATCAGATGCGCCGCACGCTCGATCGTTGCGATCATTAGTTCGATATCGTATATTACGGATTGGGTGAAAGAGCAGGAGCTCATCCACGCCTTCGAGCTGGGCACGATCGACGGGGCGGAGTTCCCCCACGAGCGGCACGTTCGGGTTGCCCGAGGCCTTGCGCAGCGCTACGGGCGCGACGACGGACTCCTCCGACTGATCGCCGGGATCCGCGCGATGGCGGCCCGCGCCGGGCACCCCGAGGCGTACCACGAGACGATCACGAGAGCCTGGTATGAGCTGATCATCAGCGCCACGGACGTCGAGCGCGCGCCTGAGCTGTTCGACAAGCAGTTGCTCAGCCGCTACTACTCCGCGGGACGATTGGCAGTCGGCCGCGATCGCTGGCTCGAGCCAGATCTTTACCCGTTGCGTCTGCCGCCCCCTTCGTCTAGTGCCGCCCCCGTCGTCTCCAGCGCGTGCGCAGGAGCCGATGCGACGGATTTCGCGGCCGCCGCTGGGCGTCAGCTTCTGAGAGCTCGCAAGGCTTGTCGACGATGAGCGAGGACTACTGAGGCTGGATCGCCAAGGCGCCTCGGAGCGCCTGCGCGATCGGCTTGTCACCACCGTTGACATAGAGAACGCGCCGGCTCGCGCGCGGCGCCTGGAGCAACTCCGCAAGCACCGCCGCCACGTCGTCGCGCGGGATTCGGCCACGAAACGGCGTCGATTCGATCCGAACTCCCGCCGTTCCCGGATCGTCCGTGAGACGCCCGGGCCTGACGATCGTCCAGTCACGGTCGCTTGCCTGCACGGCCGCGTCGGCTCCGGCCTTCGCGCGCAGATAAACGCTGAACACATCGTCGCCGTCCGGGGGCCGCTCGGCACCCACCGAGCTGATGATCACGTAACGCCGAACGCCACCTGCAGCCGCGGCCTCTAAAAGCTTGATCGCACCATCGCGGTCCATGGTGAGCTTTCGATCCGCACCGCTACCAGGCCCCGCGCCGGCCGCGAACACCGCCGCATCGGCGCCGCGGATCGCCTCCGTGACCTCCTCTACGGTCGCCTGCTCCAGGTCGCACACCACCGGATCGGCCCCGGACGCGCGGATGTCCTCGGCGTGGGCGGGATTGCGAATCAAACCGATCACCGTGTCGCCACGCCCGACAAGCCAACCGGTCAACCGCCTCGCGATCTTGCCGTGGGCTCCTGCGATCGCAACTCGCACCATCCGAGCCTATCGCGGCCGTTGGTGTTCGGTTGGGTGACGCTCTCTGGCGCTCGGATTGTCAGCTTCTGTAGGTATTGCTCCGGGATGTCGGGGCGACTCAGCGGGGCACGGCACGCGACGTAACCGTCGGGGCGTACGAGCAGGAGCTGACCCCGCAACGCGTCGTAGCGGCGGTGTCCGCGCAGCTCAGGATCGCTGACCGCATGCGGGTCATGGGATCCACCGCGCCCGGCGACTGGGATCACCTGGACGAGCTCGGCCCATCGCGCGAACTGTGCGAGCGCCGCACGAACGGCATCCTCGCGTGCCCCTTCACCGGGAAGGACAAGCAACGTGTGCTTTGTCGAACGGACCAGGTCGAGCGTCGAGACCGCCTCGCCGCCGAGGTGGAAGCCGCGAGCGATGGGCAGCCTCGCTCCCGGAGCGATCGGGTCGCGGCGTGCGCGTCGACGGGGGGCGAGCGGTCCGCCCCGGTAGCCGTGGGAGAGCTGAGCGAGCCGGTGGATGTAGCGCCGTTCGGCGGCGGGCACGGCCATCACGGCGGGCAGTAGTCGATCGCGTAGCCAGCGCTTGCGGGGCGATGCGATCGTGAACAGCCTCACGAGATAGTGGGTGAGCTCGAGCACGCTCGCGGCAATCGGTACCCGCTCGTGTTGGTAGGTGTCGAGTAGCGATGGCCGCGATTGTCGCTGGGTGACGAGCGCCAGTTTCCAGCCGAGGTTGAACGCGTCGTGCAGGCCAGTGTTCATCCCCTGGCCGCCCGCCGGGCTGTGGATGTGGGCGGCGTCCCCGGCCACGAGCAGGCGGCCGTGGCGCATGATCCTCGTGGATCGCCGGTGGCTGCGGAACGCCGTCAGCAGAGCCGGGTCGGTGAGTGTCATCCCGGCGGGACCTCGCTGGGCGGCGAGCCGCTCGATCTCGTCCATCTCAGGCTCCGGGCGCTCGTCGGCGCGGTTTGGGACCTGGGGCAGGAACACTCTCCAGCGGCCGCCAGGCATCGGAAATGCGACCATTGGCGCGGCCGCGTAGGAGAACATGTGGAACTCGCTGCGCTCCATCGGCCAGTCCACGTTCACTTCTGCCATCAGCCAGTCCTGCCCGTAGTCGTCGCCGTCGAACGGCACGCCTAGGTGGCGGCGGACGATGCTGTGCGCGCCGTCACAGCCCACGACCCAATCGGCGAGCAGCGTCCAGTCACGCTGAGCGCCACCGCCCCTCAGCGTGAGCCCGACTGCGTCGTCGTCGTCGTGGAGCTCGACGACCTCTGCTCCCCGCTCGATCGCGATCCCCAGCTGCTCGAGCCGGTGATCGAGAATCCGTTGCGTCTGGTTCTGGCCGAGCATGAGCACGAATGGGTACGGCGAGTCCAGCCCCCCCAGCCCCACGCGGGTGCTGCGTCGCGCCGGGGTGTGCACCGCAAATCCGTCGACCCGGTGGCCACATTCGAGGAACTCCTCGACGATCCCGAGCTGGTGGAAGACCTCGAGCGTGCGTGCGTGGATCCCGATCGCGCGCGTCTCCTCCGAGCGGGAGGGTTGCTTGTCGAGGATCCGAACGCCCACGCCCCGTCGCGCGAGCTCGATCGCGAGCATCACCCCCGTTGGTCCGGCACCGACGATCACTACCGGCACATCGCTCTGCTCTGACATCGACTCGCCTCCTTCAGGTGCGGATCGTCACGACGTGGGGAGCGTGCTCCCGGGCACTGATCGCGCGCTGAAGATCGGCTGATCCGCGGAAGCGCGAGCGTTCGGCGTTGTTTCAGGCGCTACGCTTCATCGCCGGACGCGGGCGTGACTGCAATCGAGTTTCGGCTTCTGGGTCCGCTCGAGGTGTGGCGAGCCGGACAGCAGCTCGACGTTCGCGGCGCGAAGCCGCGGGCGCTGCTCGCGATGCTGCTGCTGCATGCGGGAGAGGCGGTTTCCACCGATAGGCTGATCGACGCGTTGTGGGGGGCGCGACCGCCGGCGACCGCGGCAAATGCGCTCCAGGCACACGTCGTGACGCTGCGCCGCGCGCTCGAGCCTGACCGGGGGAACCGGGGAGCGGACGGGGTTCTTGTGACCCGTGCCCCGGGCTACGTGCTTCGCGCGGCCGCCGATGAAGTCGACATCACGCACTTTGAACGACTCGTGGCGGAGGGCCACAGCGCCCTGCACGGCGATCCTGCCGGTGCATCTCGATTGCTGGGAGAGGCGCTCGGGCTGTGGCGCGGGCCGGCGCTCGCCGACTTCGTCTTCGAGCCGTTTGCGCAAGCGGAAGCCGCGCGCCTGGAGGAACTGCGACTGGGCGCGCTCGAGGACCGCCTCGAAGCGGATCTCACCCTCGGCCGGCACGCGGAGGTGGTGCCAGAGCTGGAGGGGTTGCTCGCCGAGCATCCGCTTCGGGAGCGACTGGCCGGTCAGTTGATGCTCGCGCTGTACCGCTGCGGGCGCCAGGGAGACGCCTCGCGGGTCTTCCACACGACCCGATCGCGGCTGGTGGAAGAGCTTGCGATGGAGCCCGAGCGCTCGCTGCGCCAGTTGCTCCAGCGGATCCTCGAGCAGGACCCGACGCTCGATTGGTCCGCCCCCGATGGTGCGATCGCGGGCGATGTGAACGGGGAGCAGCCGGCTCACAACCTGCCGGCCGAGCTGACGTCGTTCGTCGGCCGAGAGCGGGAGCTCGAGGAGGTCCACTCGCTGCTGCACAAGACTCGCCTGCTGACCTTGACCGGGGCGGGGGGCTCGGGCAAGACCAGGCTTGCGCTGCGCACGGCCCGAGAAGCGGTCGGCGAGTATCGCGATGGGGTGACGCTGGTCGAGCTTGCACCGCTCGCCGACCCGGCGCTTGTCGAGACGTCGCTCGCGGCGTCGCTCGGGGTGCGCCAGCAATCGGGCCCGCTGATCGATGCGCTCAAGCGGCGGCTCGATGGGGCGGAGCTGCTCGTCGTGCTTGACAACTGCGAGCACCTGGTCA
>CATPBV010000212.1 GCA_955652345.1 uncultured Solirubrobacteraceae bacterium
ACAAGCTCGCCATCGCGATCGTCGCGTTCGTGTGTGTCTGTGGCGCCGCCTACGGGATCGACTCGTTCCTCCGGACAGTGCACCTGGTCCACGGGTAGATGCCTGTGCCTGCGGAAACCGGGGGAGACCTTGAAGAGCTCACAACCGGTCCCCAGCGGAACGACGAGGACCTCGTGATGTTCCTCGAGCGTGATCAGCTCGTCGCCGACAAGGCCCATCCGGTCCCGCGAGCACACCTGAGTGCGCGGACGAGAGTTGCCCTGTGGGCACTGCGCGTGTTTGTGCTGGTCGTCAGCGCGATGGTCATCTACACGTTCTTCTCCCAGCTCGCTCACTGACGCGCGCTCAGGCGCTGGCCGCGGCGGTGCGGTTCGCACTTGCATACCGCGGAGGCGGCGGAATAGGGATTTGCCCAAACCAACAGGGAGGGCACATCGTCAGAATCCGCAGGGGCTTGTCGATTCCAGCAGCGGCCGCAGCCGTCGTCGCTGGACTCGCGATCAACGTCTCACTCAGCGCGGCAGCAGGCCGTCCCGGGGACGTGACACTGGCGGGCAGCACGCCAGTCGCTTCCACCACAACGCCGGCTGTCGGCGCCGTCGCACCAGCTAGCACGATCGACTTCGCAGTGTCGCTGAAGCCGAGGGATCTGGCGGGCGCCAAGGCGTTCGCACAGGCGGTCTCGACGCCGGGCAGCAGCTCGTACGGGAGGTTTCTGACGCCGGTGCAGTGGGAGGCGCGATTCTCGCCGACCGCCCGCCAGGTAGCCGAGGTGTCCGCTTTCCTCAGGGCGAGCGGCTTCAATGTGGGCAGCGTCTCGGCCGACCGGATGGCGGTTGAAGCCTCCGGCACCGCCGCTCAGGTCGAGCGTGCCTTCTCGACGTCGCTCTCCTACCACGAAGTCGGCGGGCTCAGGATTCGGCTGAATGACCGTGCGCTTTCGATTCCCGGCAGCTTGGCGGGGATCGTCGCCGGGGTCACCGGGATCGAGCAGACAGTCGCTCGTCCCGCCGTGAACGCACCGCCGCCGCCCGCATTCCGGGTCGCGCATCCGTGTGGCCAGTACTACAACCAGCTCGTCGACACGACGCTGCCGCCGTACGGCAACGGTTATCCGGCGAATCCGTTCTGGGCTGCGTGCGGTTACAACCCCTCGCAGCTGCGGAGCGCGTACAACCTGACCGGAGGCTCCGATGGCTCCGGGGTAACGGGCGCGATCGTCGACGCGTACGCATCGCCGACGCTGCTCGCCGACGCCCAGAAGTACGCCTCGATCAACGATCCCAGCCACCCGCTGGGCGACTCGCAGTTCAGCCAGCTGCTGGCGCCGAAGTTCAACCAGTCCGACGTCTGCGGCCCTTCCGGCTGGTACGGCGAGCAGACGCTCGACGTCGAGGCCGTACACGCGATGGCGCCAGGCGCGCACATCCTGTATGCCGGTGCCGAGAACTGCTTCCAGGGCGACCTGAACGCGGCCGTCCGTGCGATCGTCGACGGCCACCTGGCCAACGTCATCACCAACTCCTACGGTGATCCGGCCGGCGACATCCTCGACCCGCCGAGCATCCGCGCCGCTACCGACAACCTCCTGCTGATGGCGGCCGGAACGGGCGTCAGCGTCATGTTCTCGAGTGGCGACTGAGTGGACAACTTCGTGCTCACCGGCGTGGTGGGTGCGACGTATCCGGCCTCGAGCCCCTATGCAACTCGCATCGGCGGCACGACGACGGCGATCAACGCCGCCGGGCAGCGCTACTCCGAGTTCGGGTGGAGCACGGGGCGCAGCCGCTTGTGTAACGCGGCGTTCGTCGCCGCCGGCGGCTGCACCGACGCCCAGCTGGGCACCTGGCTACCGATCAGCCTGACGGGCATCCTGGGCTCGGGCGGTGGGACCAGCCAGAGCTACCACCAGCCCGCCTATCAGGCCGGCATCGTCCCGGCGTCGCTCTCGCAGATGTTCGGCAACGAGCCGATGAGGGTCAAGCCCGACATCTCACTCGACGCCGATCCCGCCACCGGCATGCTGGTAGGAGAGACGCAGACGTTCCCGAACGGCGTTTACTACGACCAGTACCGGATCGGCGGGACCAGCCTGGCCTCGCCGCTGTTCGCCGGTCTGATCGCCAACGCAGGCCAGATCGCCGGACACCCGCTCGGATTACTCAACCCGGCCATCTATGCGCTGAACGGGAAGAGCGGTGGGATAAACGATGTCGTCCCGGCCGGCAAGCAGGACCAGTCGCGGGCGGACTTCATCAACACGATCTCCGACGCCGCCGGGTTCGTGTACTCGACGCGGATCATCGACTACGAGGGTCCGGAGATGTTCTGCAAGTCCAAGGACAGCTGTGCACGGATCGACATGACCCTGCACGTGACGCCGGGCTACGACAACATGACCGGCCTCGGCTCACCGGGTCAGAACTTCCTGAGCCTGATTACCGGGAAGCCTTAGTAGGTGCGTCGCAGCTCGCCGGGGCGCCCGCAGCCGTGGGCGCCCCGGTTGGCGCACGGCTTCCTAACGCCTAGATCCTCGCGACGCGTTTGCAGGCACCAGTCATCGGCTTGGCTTTTCCGGTCGAGACGTGCTCGGACCCGCTCGCCGCGATCTGTTCGACCGGTGGGCTGGTGATGTTGGTCTGTTTGAACTTGATTGCCGCACGCCAGGTTGCCGTCTGGCTGGTTCCGCCGACGGTCTTGATCGCTCCGCTCATCGGGACAAAGGGCATGCCCGGCGTGTACTTGCCCGGCTTCTCGGTGTAGCTCAGGCACAACGAGCCGAGCCCGTGGACCGTGAACCTGGCGACGATGAGTCCCTTGACGCTCCCGTCGCCCGCGATGTCGCGCTGCAGCTTGTACGTGCCGCCGCGGGCGATCTCGCTCACCGGGACCCCGGTCGCGAGCGCGATCACCGCAGCTTCCAGCGCAAGTCTTGGCGAGAGCTTGGCGGCGAAGCTGCCCTTGCCCTGGATTCCCACCGTTGCGGAGCCCTTGCTGCGTCCGTGGTTTGTCTCCCGGTAGCTGACGCTGGCGGTGTACGGCTTGGAGGCCGCGGCATGTGCGCGGGGAGATGTCGCGCGAGGCTGCGCGCGTACCCCGGCATTCGCCGCGAGGCCGCCAACCGACGTCGCCGCCGCGCCGATGACCACGAGCAGAGCGATCTTGCGCAAGCGGAGATCGGATCTGATGCCGTGCGTTCGCTGCCTCGGGTGTAGTTGCATCGCGTCCCTATGCGGTCGCTGGCTGTGGATCGGGCCGCACGACCACCGTATCGGCGACCGGGATGATTTCGTCGACCGGTAGATCGGCGCGCGATGCGTGCTTTCTGATCGCCTCAGGGCTGGTCGCCTCGTAGATGCACACGGTGCCGACCGAACCACCGCCCTCGTCGAGCACATAGCTCCGGATCCAGCGCACCTCGTCTGGCATCTCCTCGTTACCGACCTTGGTCGACCGAGCAGCGGCCTCCTCGAGCTCGGGGCCCGAGCGCCAGCCACTCCGACGCAAAATGGCATACAGCTCCATGTGTCCTCCTTCTGTGCGGCGGCCCCGCGTCAACCCTACGCGAGGTCGTAGCCCGCTGGCAAGAATTC
>CATPBV010000213.1 GCA_955652345.1 uncultured Solirubrobacteraceae bacterium
ATCCTAGGCACGCCTGAGCAGATGGCCGCAGGGGCGCAGCCACTGGACGGCGAGTGCATCACCTGGGCTCGCTCGGCGGCCCGCGAGCTGGGAATCGACCTTGTCGCCGGCTCGATCGTCGAGCGGGTAGCCGGCCGGCAGAAAGGCGCGAACACGAGCGTCCACGTTGGCCGCGACGGCGAGATCCGAGCTGTCTATCGGAAGATCCACATGTTCGACGTCGAAGTCGACGGAGACGTCTACGCCGAGTCGGCAAATGAGGAGCCCGGGGGTGTGGCCGTGCTCTCCGAGCTGGCCGGCGCAGCGGCTCTCGGCTTGACGATCTGCTACGACCTGCGATTCCCCGAGCTCTACCAGGCGCTTTCAGCCGCCGGCGCTCAGGTCATCACGGTCCCGGCTGCGTTCACGCTGGCGACCACTCGGGACCATTGGGAGGTTCTGCTGCGAGCGCGCGCGATCGAGAACCAGAGCTTCGTGCTCGCCGCCAATCAGATCGGGGCGCATCCGCCAGGTCACAGGGCCGGTGGGCGGTCGCTCATCGCCGATCCGTGGGGCCTCGTGCTCGCGAGCGCGCCGGACAGCGAGGCCGCGGTCGTCGCCGATCTCGACTTCGCCATCCTGCGCGACATCAGGCGCCGGCTGCCGTCGCTCACGCACCGACGTCCGGAGGCTTACCGCGTCGCCGAAGCGCCCGTGCGCGTGCCCGCCCACAGCTCGTCGTGACCGCTCAGCTCGCCACGGCAGCGACGGACAAGCGCCGGGTGATCCTCGACGCAGCGGTCCGCGTGTTCGCCCGGCAAGGGTTCCACACCTGCCGCGTGTCGGACATCGCCGACGACGCGGGCGTCGCCTACGGGCTCGTCTACCACTACTTCTCCTCGAAGGAGCAGATCCTCGACACCCTGTTCCTCGAGCGCTGGGATGTGATGCTGGTGGCGATCGCCCAGGCCGACGCGACCCAACAGGCGCCGCGTGAAAAGCTGAGGGCGATCGCCGCGTTCATCATCGACTCCTATCGGCACGACCCGGAGCTGATGAAGGTGATCATCGTCGAAGTGACGAGGGCGGCCAATACGTTCGGACGGACCCATCTGGCGAAGATCCGCGAGGCATACGGCCAGATCGCCGCGATCGTCGCCCGGGCTCAGTCGGAAGGGACCTTCCGGAAGGAGATCACGCCGGAGTTCGCGGCGCTGGCGTTCTACGGGTCGATCGAGCAGGTGCTGAGCGGCTGGATCTTCGATCGGATGCCGGTCGACGATCAAGAGCTCGAGCGCGCGAAGACGCTGATCGTGGAGACGATCTGCCGCGGCCTCGAGCGCTGAGGGGTTCGGTGGGCGTCGGCCTGCGTTTGCGCCGGACCGGCTTCGGGCAGAGGGTGGGCAGTCAACTTTGATTGAATGCTCGGCCGATGACGGAGAGCCCACTAGTGAAGCGCTTGCTGTGGTCGGGACTCCTTGCCGGCACCGGCGCGCTCGCGAGCCTCGCGTCGACTCGCGTGGCTAGCCTGATCTGGCATCGCGTCTTCGGCGAAGACCCGCCAGAGTGACCGAACCGTCCGAGACCCCTACCGAAACGCCCAGCCCCGCTGGCGAGCAGGCGCCATCGGACTCGTCCCCCTCCGTCCCCGAGGCGACGCCATCGGAGCCGGTCGCGACCGCGAGTGCGCCCGCGCCATCGGAGCCGGCCCCTTCGCTCGGAGGCGCCGCCCCATCATCGGCATCGGCTCCGTCGGTACCAAGCCCGACACCATCAAACCCGACCGTGTCCGATCCCGGCCCCGTCCCTCCAGCCGCTGCTACTGAGGCGTCAGGTGTCGCAGCGCTGTCCGCTGACCGACCGGAGCTCGCGGTCGGAGCCGCGTTCGCCGGTGGCCTCATATTCGCGATGCTGCTGAAGCGCCTTGCCCGATAGCAACGGAAACGAAGACAGCTTCGCCGCGGCAGTGAGCGAGGTCTCGGAGCGGGTCAGCGTCCTCGTTCGTGACGAGCTCGAGCTCGCCAAGGCGGAGATGGCCCGCAAGGTCTCGAGCGTCGTGCGCGGAGCTGTTGCCGTCGCCGCGGGCGCGGTGTTCGGGGTGTTCGCCGTGGTTTTCGGACTCTTCGCGGCGGCGTTTGGTCTATCCGACCTGTTCAGCTGGCAATATGCGTGGCAGGGTTTTCTGATCGTGTTCGGGGTGCTTCTCGCGCTTACCGTCGGCGCGTTCACGTTCGCCTGGCGGAAGCTGAAGGTCGGCGCCCCAACCCCGACGATGGCGATCGACGAAGCGAAGAAGATCCGCCAGACCGTCAGCGAGAAGTCGAGCGGGGGGGCGACGGTCAGCGAGAAGTCGGGCGCGGCGAGCTGATGCCATCCCGTAGCCCCGAGGAGATCCGGGCTTCGATCGAACACAACCGCCAGGAGCTCGGAACCTCGCTCGAGAAGCTTCGCAGCGAGGTCGTGCACCTCGCGGACTGGCGCGGGCAGATCAGGCGCCATCAGCAGCAGGCGCTGATCGGCGCCGGTATCGCGGGCTTCGTCCTCGGCGGCGGCATCGCAGCGCTCGGCGCGCTGACGTTCGGCCGCCGCCGGCGCCGGGAAGGCTGACCGCCGCCTACACGTACGAGCTGGGGATCCCGCCGGCCCCCAGCAGGCCGGGGCCGACGTGCGTTCCGATCACCGGACCGATCTCGGAGATCACCATCGGCTCGCAGCCGAACAGCTCGCGTCCGCGCGCGGCGAGCTCCTCGGCCTCGCGCGGGGCCTGGATGTGCTGCACCATCCACGCATCGGCGCCGTCCGCGGCCCGCGAGCCCAGCAGCGCGACCATCCGCTCGAACGCGCGCCGAGAGGTCCGAACACGTTCCACTGGCGTGATCTCCGCCTCGACCGTGAGGATCGGCTTGACCTTGAGCGCGGAGCCGAGCCACGCCCTCGCCCCCGCAATCCGCCCCCCGCGCCTCAGGTACTCGAGTGTGTCGATCGAGAACCACATCTTCAGCTCCGACCTGGCACGGCGGGCGCGGTCGGCCACCGCGCGCCCGTCGGCCCCATCGCGAGCCGCGGCCGCGGCCGCCAG
>CATPBV010000214.1 GCA_955652345.1 uncultured Solirubrobacteraceae bacterium
CGCGAGGCGCCGCCGGAAACGTGACGAGCGCCAACGGCCGACGCAGCGGGCCGTGACGCCCGCGGGCGTCACGGGCCGTGACGCCCGCGGGCGGCGGGGCCGCGTTCTCAGCGGGGCCCCGCCGCTGATTCATCTTTGGATACATGAGCATCCTCGACCAGGTTCGCCAAGAGGGGCTGCTCGCTCCCGACCACCCCGTGGTGGTGCTGCTCTCGGGGGGCCGCGACTCCACGTGCCTGCTCGATCTCGCCGTGCGGATCGCCGGTCCACAGGCTGTTCATGTCATGCACGTCAACTACGCGCTTCGTGACGCCGCCCGCGATGACGAGCGCCGGTGCGCCGGGCTGTGCGCGGCGCTCGGCGTCCCGATCGAGGTGCGCCGCCCCAAGCGCCCCGAGCGCGGGAACCTCCAGGCATGGGCGCGAGATGAGCGCTACGGCGCGGCAGCCGCGCTGGCGCTGCGCCTCGGCGCAGACGTGGCGGCGGGCCACACCGCGACCGACCAGGCCGAGACGATCCTCTACCGCCTCGCGTCGTCGCCAAGCCGCCGGGCGCTGCTCGGGATGGCGCCGCGAGACGGTTTGCTGATCCGTCCGCTGCTCAGGTTCACGCGCGAGGAGACTGCCGCGCACTGCCGCGAGCGCGGGCTCACCTGGCGCGAGGACGAGACCAACAGCTCGCCCATGTACGCCCGAGGGCGCGTGCGCGAGCAGCTGGTTCCGGCCCTCCGGCAGGTGCATCCCGGAGCGCAGCGCAACGTGCTGGCGCTGGCGGAGATCCTGCGCGACGAGGCCGCGGTGCTGGATGGCCTCGTCGATGACGTGCTGAGCGGCGCTGCGGAGATAGAGCTCCGTTGCTTGCGTGAGCTGCCCACGGCGCTTGCGCGGCTCGTGATCCAGCGGCTGGCGGACGGAGCCGCTGGCGGCCCCGCCGCCGGCGCGGCGCGCCGCGCGGGCGAGATCGCCGCGCTCAGCGAACGCGGCACGGCGAGCCTCGACCTTCCCGGCAACCTCAGGGCGGTCGTGCAGTACGGCGTGCTTCACATCGAGGATGCCCGAGCGGTCGCAGTCGTGGAGCCCGATCCGGTGAGCCTTCCGGTACCGGGTCGAGTCAGGTTTGGCGCCTACGAGGTCAGATGTGAGGAGGGAGCCATCGTGGCCGAGCCGGGGGTGCTCGACCGCGGCGCGCTCGCCGGCGAGCTGCTGGTCCGCGCGTGGCGTCCCGGCGACCGGATGTCTCCGGTCGGACTGCTCGGCAGCAAGAGCCTCCAGGATCTGTTCACCGCCAAGCGCGTCCCGCGCCGAGAGCGGGGCACCGTCGCGGTGGTCGAGTCGGGCGGCGAGATCGCTTGGGTCGCGGGCGTTGCCACCTCCGAGCGATTCAAGGTAACGGCCGAGACGCAGGCCGCGGTTCGCCTCAGCGCGCGGGCGATCGAGGGGCGTCCATAAACTAGAGCCGCGTGGAGCCCGACGATGCGATCGGCGAGATCCTCGTGCCCGCCGACGATCTCGCGCGGCGGGTCCGGGAGCTTGCGGCGGAGGTGTCCCGCGACTACGCGGACAAGGATCTCGTGCTCGTAGGTGTGCTCAAGGGTGCCGTGTTCTTCCTGTCGGACCTGATGCGCCACCTCGAGATCCCCTGCGAGGTCGACTTCATGGCGGTCGCGTCATACGGATCGGCGACCAAGTCCTCGGGCGTGGTTCGGATCCTCAAGGACCTCGACGCTGTGATCGAGGGGCGCGACGTGCTGATCGTCGAGGACATCGTCGACTCGGGGCTGACACTCCAATACCTCTTGCGCAATCTCGCTGGGCGCAACCCACGCTCGCTCGAGGTCTGCGCACTGCTGATCAAGCCCGAGCGGCGCAAGGTCGATCTGAACACTCGCTACGTCGGGTTCGAGATCCCCGACTGCTTCGCGATCGGGTACGGGCTCGACCACGCTGAGCGCTATCGGAATCTCCCGTACGTGGCCGCGCTCAAGCAGTGACGATGCGATTACAAGCGATGACGATGCGGTGATAACCGGCTCGGACGCGCAAATCCAGCTGCTACGCTTGGCGATTCCCGGTAGCCGGATGCGGGGAATACCCTCATGAGCAGGTTCTTTAAGAGCGCCGCATTCCCGATCCTGATCGTGGTCGTTCTGGCGTTCTTCGCCCAGAAGCTGATCGGCAGCTCGAATCATCAGCCGCACCAGACGTTCGGCAACCTGCTGACCGACCTCCAGACCGGACAGGTCAGCCACATGACGCTCCACACGAAGGACAACACCGTGGACGTCACGCTCAACACCGGACGGAAGTTCACCGTCGGCTATCCGGACGGCTACGCCAAGCCGCTGATCGACCTGGGGACGCAAGACATCGCAGGCCACGGTGCCGGCCTCGACGTCGCGGGCAAGGCCTCGAATGGCTGGATCTCGTTGCTGACGTACATCCTCCCGTTCGTGATCTTCCTGGGGTTCTGGATCTTCCTGATGAATCAGGTCCAGGGCGGCGGCTCCAAGGTCATGTCGTTCGGCAAGTCCCGCGCCAAGCGGATGTCGGTCGATTCGCCGAAGATCACCTTCCGCGACGTCGCGGGGGTCGACGAAGCGGTCGAGGAGCTGCACGAGATCAAGGAGTTCTTAGAGAACCCAAAGAAGTTCCAGGCGCTCGGCGCCCGGATCCCGAAGGGGGTCCTCCTGTATGGCCCGCCGGGGACCGGCAAGACGCTCCTTGCGCGCGCCGTGGCGGGCGAGGCCGGGGTGCCGTTCTTCTCGATCTCGGGCTCCGACTTCGTCGAGATGTTCGTCGGCGTCGGCGCCTCGCGCGTGCGTGACCTGTTCGAGCAGGCCAAGCAGAAC
>CATPBV010000215.1 GCA_955652345.1 uncultured Solirubrobacteraceae bacterium
CGGACGGGCACGACGCCGGCGAAGGTGCCGGTGACGAACGCCTCGCGGGCGGCGTAGACGTCGGTGAGGCTGAACGTCGCCTCGCGCGCCGGGATGCCGTTGCCACGGCAGATCTCCAGCACGTTGGCGCGCGTGATCCCTGCGAGGCAGTAGCGCCCATCGGAGGTCAGCACCTCCGGCGCTTCGTCGGGGCCGACGACGACGAAGAAGTGCGTCGAGTTGCACGTCGCCACGAACCCGTGCGGGTCGAGCATCAGCGCCTCGTCGGCGCCGGCGGTGTAGGCCTGAATGCAGGCGGCGATGTCGTTGAGCTTGGAATGCGCGTTGAGCTTGGGATCGAGCGTGTCCGGCGCGGCTCGACGCACGTGCGTCGTGAAGAGCGTGATGCCGTCGGTCACCGTCGCCGGCAGCGGCTCCTTGTGCTCGGCAATGATCACGACCGTCGCGGGCCCGATCGTCACCCGCGGATCCTGGTAGGGCGTGCGCTTGACGCCGCGGGTGACCATCAGCCGCACATGCACGCCGTCGGTCATGTCGTTGGCCCGCAGCGTCGAGTAGATCGCCTCAGTCAGCTCGCGGCGGCTGCGGCCGACGTCGAGCATGATGGCCTTCGCGCCCTCGAAGAGGCGGTCGAGATGGCGCTCCAGAAACGCGGGATGGCCTGCCCGCACGCGCAGCCCTTCCCACACGCCGTCGCCGAGGACGAAGCCCGCATCGAACACCGACACGACCGCCAGCTCGCGCGGCACGAGCTCGCCGTTGACCCAGATGAGGATGCGATCGTTGCGCGCGTCTTCCTCAAAGTCGTGCGTGCCGTGGGCCACGGCGCGAAACCCTATAAGCCGCTCGACGTCGAGCCCTTTCGGGCCGGCCTGCATGGCTGTCTGACAAGCCCTTCATCGCCGTTTGGTCGCGCTGCTGCTTCCATGCGACGCAGCAGTCCGGATCACTCGCGAGACGACTGCTCCCACGAACGCTCGGCAGCGCGTCGGCCGGTCATCCCGGGCTCCGGGTTGCCGCTCTTCGTCGGTCGGACCTGAGAGCGGAAGCCGCGTTCCGGCGGCCGCGTGGGCGGCAAAGCAGACGTCCTGTGAATCGGGCGCGGACGCAAGATGTGCCGCGCCTCCTTTCCGCGCGCGAAGCAGGAGAAGGACTCACGCTGTTCGGCTGGTCGTGCCGTCAGGCAGGCGGAAGAGCAACCCTGGTGCCGCTCATACGTGTGCGTGTCAGCAGATTTCGGCCGACCACCTGATTACGCCATCTCCGACCCGAACCGACCGGCGGTCGCTGAGGTCGCGTGCGAGCGCTGCAACCGCGTGATTTGACTCGAACGCGAACCACTCGAACCGACGGATCCCCGCCTGCAATGCGCGGACACGCAGCTCCGCGATCAGCAGTCGTCCGATTCCGCGTCGCTGCCAGTCGTCGACCACCTCGATCGCTGTCTCGGCTACCTCGTGGTCGTCAGTCCTCACGTAGTAAGCCGCTCCGACGGGCAAGGCTGGTGAGCCGGCGAAGGCGATCACACCCGCGTGATTCCAACCATCGACGGAACTTGTGATGGCGAGGTCACGTCCGGAGAAGGCCGGCCTCGGAGCTAGGAAACGCTGAATGCGAGATCGTGGACCGAGACGCTCGAGGATCATCGTCAGCAGCTCCCGGTCACCCGAGTGAAGTGCGCGTATCGCGACCGGGTTGTTTCCACGACGCCGGTCGGCGTGCGTCTGGACCAACTCCCGCGCACCGGAAAGGGTCGCCATGAGTGAGTCGTTGGCGGGCACCGTGCAAATACAACGCCGGCCGCCGCCGCGACGTGAGATCACGTTCGCTTCGAGGGGGTGAGCCAGAGGCAGCCCGATGGATCAAAGCGGGACCGACCGCCAACCCCCCGCGAACCCGCTCCAGAGGCAGGAGGAGGAGACCGCCGGTCTCACTCGAGCCGACCAGGCAGGCGTCGCGACAGACCCGCTTCGCGAAGACGAGGCATCCCGCCCGGCAGGCTGGGTCCGACCCGAGGCTTCCGCTCGAGCACGAGTCATGCCGAGCCGGTCCGCGCGACCTCCTCGCGGCCCGCGAGACAGCAGGAATCGATCGCACGCAGCCGGCTTGCCGGTGGTAGCGTTGCCTCCGTTTCTGTTCAAATGCCAACTTGAGTAGGGGTTGCGATGACTGAGAAGCTCAAGGGAGCTTGCTTGTGCGGCGGCGTGGAGTACGAGGTCCAAGACCCGGAGGCTCTCGGGTACTGTCACTGCACTCGCTGCCAGCGGTGGACGGGCTCGAGCCTGGCAGGGGTGATCGTGGCCAAGGAGAACTTCAAGTTCACCAAGGGCGAGGACTTGGTCAAGCGCTACGAGAGCGAGTTCGCGCCCCGCAACTTCTGCAGCAACTGCGGATCCAGCCTCTATGACGACCTCGGCGAGAAGTACTTCGTGGCTGCAGGGCTAATGCGCGACCTCGAGCTAGATCCGAGCTTCCACCTCCAGGTCGCGTACAAGGCCAGCTGGCACCAGGTCGGCGACGACGCTCCGCAATTCGCCGAGAATCCCCCGGCCTGACCGAGATCCTGGTCCCCATCGTCGGCAGCTTGGGCCGCCACCCTGGGAGCGCGCGCCGCGCGAATGCTGCACATGCCGGCCCGAGGTTGAGCTCGTTCTCGGCGCCTAGACAGCCCATCGGCTACGCAGCCCGGTCTCCAAGCCGACAAGCACCCCGACCTCCTTGGTGACTGCGGCGTTGTCGCTTTGCGCAAGACCCGAGCATGCCGAGGCGATGCAGCGCCCGGCCTGTCGCTGCCGCTCTACCGAACTTTGAGCTACGCGAC
>CATPBV010000216.1 GCA_955652345.1 uncultured Solirubrobacteraceae bacterium
CTCCCCACTACCGGCGCTCTCCTGGACGGGTAGCGGGGGAAGCTTCAGCCTCGGTCGAGGCTCAGCTCAGGAAGCCGAGATCAGCCCCTGGGCGTTCCCGACGAGCCTGCTCACGCGCTCGGAGCGCTTCTCGAGGTCCCGTCGCACCGAGCCGACCTCACGCTCGACGCGGCTTCTGCTGTCGCGGACCGAGCGCTCCAACCGGGAACGGCGCTGGCGCAGGTCGCGCTCGAAACGCCTGCGCGTCACGTGCATCTCGTGCTCGAGACGGGTGCGGGCGGTTGCACCGCGACGCTCGTAGCGCTTGAGCTCACGGCCGAGCTCGGCGCGCGTGCGGTACTTGCTGGACAAGCCCTTGACGGTCGAGACCAGGCTGTCGCGTGCGACGAGACCGGCCCCCACCTGGATCAACAGCGCGCGCTCGGCGAGCTGCTGGGCCTGCGCGATCGAGCTTCTGGGCTGGGTCGAGGTGGCGCCGGCGCTGGCCGGATTGCCGGCAGGCTTGCTCGCGGGCTTCCGCGGAGTCGTCTTCTTCGTCGTGGCGCGTTGCTTCGCGCCGGGAGTGCTGTTCGTAGCCATGCTCACTATCTCCGTTTGGGGGGTTCAACCGAACATGTGTTTGTAACCCGCGAGTGTAGTCGCGTTACAGCACCTGGACGAAATCGCAATTCGACCAACCTCAGTGAAGGGTGCGGGGTCGGGCTTCCGGCGGCTCTTAGTCCACGTGAGCGTCGATGATCGTGTGCGTTACGCGTCACGGCACGTGTCTGGCGGGACGCATGACGCGTCATGCACAAATGACGTGCGTAACACGGCAGACGTGGCGGCGGAAACGCAGCCTGACGCGTAATGCACACAGAAACGCTGCCTTCATTGGGCCGTGTTCGCTGATCAAGCGGTTGCGACCAGCCCGGACGCCAGGACGGGCTGGCGGCAGCAGCAGGTCTGGCTCGAGGCGCCGCACACGCCGACTACTCGGTGGGCGAGGCCGGCCCGTCGGATCCCTCTGCCCCGCCGCTCACGAGCCCGGGCTCGCCCGGCATCGTACGCGCGATCCAGGCGCCTGGATCCAGGAGCTCCGCAAGCGTCGGCAGCGCCTCGGGACCGGAGAAGACGTGATGCAGCGCTTGAGCGCCCCGTTCCGCGACGACCGCGTCGCAGAACTTCTTGCCCTGCTCGTACTGACGGAGCTTGAGGTTGAGCCCAAGCAGCCTCGCCACCAGCCGGGAGAGCCCCGACTGAGAGCGCCGGCGCCGATCGAGCGCGGCCCGCAGCTCCGGGAGGGACGGGATCAGATCGGGAGCCACAGCATCCATAACGTGTTCGGCATGCCCTTCGATCACCGCCATCGTGGCCTGGACGCGGTCGAGCGTGGCGCGCTCGGCATGGGTGGTGACGACCGTGATCAGGTCGCCCTCGCGCAGCGCTCGCAGCACCCGCCGGATCTCATCGGGGGTCGGAACGCGGAGCTTCCGCGGGGCCTCGATTCGTAGCTCGGCGCTTCGGAGCAGCTCGCGCATCAGGCCGGCGAGGTGTCCGTGCAGCCACGGGACGCCGGCGAACTGGATTGCGTGCGTGACCTCGTGAAGCGCAACCCAGGTCATGAACTCCTTCTCTTCGGCGCCGAAGGCCTGGACAGCTTGGCCGAGATTCGGCATCACGAACAGCAGCCGCGGCGGCCGATCCTCGACCGCCTCGTCGAGCAGCACGAGCTCGTACTGCCCGAGCACCCGTTGGCCGAGGTACCCGAGGACCACGCCCACCTCGGTGCTGAGGATCAGGCCGGCGCCGATCTGCATCGCCGGTCCCAGTGGTCCGAAGTTCTTCCCCGTGCTCTCGAGCACAGGATCGAGCAGCAATCGCATCGAAGCGATGTTGCTCTTGACCCATTCTCCCCGGCTGATCCCCTCGGGCTCGGGCAGCGGCTGGGCGGGCTGGAGGCCGGTGTAGGCGGTCACTCGAGCCTCCGACTCGGCCGCAAGCTCCTTCAGGTCCGCAGCCGGCGGGCTGGCGTCGCCGGTCCCGGCCACGAACGACGCAATCCGCTCGGCGATGATCCAGTCGATCACTTCGGGATCCCCGCGAGGTATCGAAGCGTCTGCGGTGTCCGCGCGGCCACCACCGGCGATGTCGGCTCGGCGTCGAGCGGGGCGGCAAGGGGGTCGGCGAAGCTCGGGAAGCTGACCAGGCCGCCCGCCTCGCGGACGATCAGCTGGCCGGCGGCCGCGTCGACGCCGCGAGCTCGACGAAGGGACACCATTCCGTCGAACCGTGCCGCGGCAACCTGGCACAGCGAGGACGCGATCGTTCCGATCGCCCGCAGCCGGTAGGCGCAGTCGACCAGCGAGTCGATCGAGGCGGCAACCCAGCGGGGGTCAGCGGATTCGATCCCCACCACCTCGAGCCGCCCGTCGCGCCCACGTCGCTCCTCGAGCGACGGATCCAGCCGCTTGCCGTCGAGCCAGGCGCCATCACCGCGGCGAGCCCACCACTCCTCCCGTGGGCCAAAGTCGAACACGAATGCAAACACCACGTCAGCCATCGTCGGTCCGTCGGCTACCGCGATCGAAAGAGCGTGATGCGGGATCCCGCGCTTGGCGTTCAGCGAGCCGTCGATCGGGTCGATGATGACGCGCACTGCGGGATCCCCGTAGTCGATCTCGCCGCGCTCCTCGGAGAGCGCTATGAACCGGTACCCGTCGGCCCGCAGGACATCCAGCTCCTGCGTCACGAGCTTCTCCGCGGCGCGATCGATCACCAGAGTGCGGTCTCCGCCGCTTCCCCTGGCGCCGGTCTCGACAGCGCGCTCCTCGGTGCCTTGAGTGTCCGCGAGCATCTGGCGTAGCCCTCCGACAGCACGGCGGCACAGTGCGAGCCAATCTGCGTCGAGGGCGGAGCGGGTCGAGGTCATGGCGGACCTATGCTGTCAGAGTGGGTGTGGAGCACCGAGCGGCCGGCCCGCGGGCACGCGACTCGCTTTGGAGCGATGACGGACATGAGCGCGCTGACGGCGGGCGGATCTCCCATGATCACCTGCTTCCCGATCAGCGCCTTGCGGTCACCCACGGCGGCGGGACGCTGCTGGTGCTGGGCGCCGCGGGTGTAGGCAAGACGAGGACGCTCCAGTCGCGCTTTCAGTGGCTGGCGCAGGAGGCCTGCCCGCCTCACAGGATCGTTCTGGTCACCGCCTCCGACGCCCAGGCTGAGCGGATGCGCACCGCACTCGAGACGAGCCTCCCCGGGCCATACGAAGAGCTGTTCGTCGTCACGCCGCTTGCGCTCGCGAGCGTGATCATGAACGCGCCGAGCGCCGGTTCGGGTCCGCCGGATTCGCTGTTGGAGGCGGGTGAGCGCCTGGCGATGCTGACCGACCGGATCGATGAGCTGTCGCTCGAGCGGCACGACTTCGCCGGCAGCGCGAACGCGCTGCTGGGCGGGTTCATACGGCGGATCGACCGTCTCAAGGGGGAGCTGATTGGGGCTGACGCCTATGCGCGCTGGGCGGCTGGCCTGGTCGATCAGGGGGTCGATCCATCGGAGGCCGGAGTCGAACGGGAGTTCGCCGAGGTCTACAAGACCCACGAGCGAATGCTCGCCGAGGCGGGCGCTCGAGATGCCGGGGACCTGGTGATGGATGCGATCAGGCTGGCTCGGGGACATCCCAGGATCTCGCGCCGGTTCGAACACGTGCTTGTCGACGATGCGCAGGAGCTCGACCTTGCGCCGGCGACGCTCGTGCGTGAGATCGCCCGCGCTGGCCTCACCGTGGCGGGTGATCCCTACCACGCTCTGCGCTGCTTCCGTGGCGCGAGCGCCGCAAGGCTACGAAGCTTCCAGGCCGATGGTGCGCTGGTCGTCGAGCTCGGGCGCAGCCTTCGGTGCCCCGAGCGCGTTCTAAGTGCGGCCTGCTCCCTCGTCGAAGCCCCGTGCGAGCCGTCCGACGCGGAAGGAGACGTCGCTTTCTGGCGGTGCGCCAACGAGCGCGCGCAGGCGCAGTCGGTCGCCGCGGACATCGAGCGGTTGGTCGCGAGCGAAGGCGTCGATCCCGGCCAGATCGCGATCATCGTCCCCGACGTCACTCGCGAGGGTCAGGCGGCGGCCGTCGCGCTCGAGGAGCGAGCGGTTCCCCACCGTGTGCTCGGAGAGGCCGCGTTCTTCCGCCGGGCGGAGATCAGGGACGTGCTCGCGTGGTTGCGACTCCTGAACGACGGCTCAGACGCTGCCGCGGTGGTCCGTGCACTGGCGCGTCCCCCGATCGAGCTGCGCTCCGTCGACATCGCCCGCTGCACCCAGATCGCCCGGCGCCGCAAGCTCGACATGGTCTCCGCGCTTGCGGCGGCGACGGAGTCCCCGCAGGTGCCCCCGGAGGCCAGGGAGCGGATTCGGCTGTTCCTGAAGCTGTTCCGAGCGGCCGTCGCCACGGTCGACACGACGCGCCCAGACCTGTACGTGCATCGGCTGATCGACATGCTCGGGCTGCGCCGCCAGCAGTTGTTCGCCGCGCAGCCGGAAGTCGTCGAGCGGCTCCGGGCGCTCGCCCAGCTGGGGGACATGGCGTCGACGTACGTGCGACGCTCACCCGGCGCGTCTCCCCGCGAGTTCGCCCGCCAGCTAGCCGCGGTCGCCGACTTCGGGCTGCGCGAGCAGGAGGAGCCGAAGCTCTCTGGCGCCCGCGGCGTGCAGGTGCTGACGTTCGAAGCGGCAGGAGCATTGGAGGTCGAGCACGTCTACGTACTGGGTCTGCACGCGGGGATGGCGATGCGCGAGCAGGAGCGAATCCCCGGCGCTCTGCTGCGCGAGGAGCTGCCCGGCGAGGCCGATCTCGGGGATATCCGCCTCCGCCAGGCCCTCTATGTGGCGATCAGCAGGGCCCGAGCTCGGGTGGTTCTCTGCTACCCGAGCGGCGACGATCGCGGCTCGGCGATCGCGCCATCGCCTCTGCTCGAGGAGGCCCGCGAAGCCGTCGCGGGCGAGTGGGAGGACAAGGAAGAGGAGCTGTTCGGGCCGGCCGACACGCTGCACTCGACATACCGGCTGCTTCGCGACGAGCTGCTGGAGGGGACGATGCGTGCGGGGGGCCGTCTGGGAGAGCTGCGGTTGGACACCGATCTCGACGTCTCGCACGCCGTCGTTCGCTACCTCGAGCTGCTGAAGCTTGCGGCGCTGATCGCGCGCCCCGATGGGCAGAGCGTGGCGGAGGGCCTTCGCGACGTAAACGCACGCATTCTTCAGGCGGTCACCGCCGAGCAGCGCGAGATCTACAGCACCTCGACGCTCGACGACTATCTCCTCGACGCCGAGCGCGACGCGCGGCGCCGGATGCAGGCAGTTGCGGCGCGGGACGAGCCGTCGCTGGAGCAGTTCCTGCCACGGCGTGGTGACGGCGTCGTCCTGTCCGCGTCGGACATCGACACCTACCGAACGTGTCCGCTCAAGTACAAGTTCGCCCGGGTCTTCCGGATCCCCCAGGAGCCGACGATCCATCAGCGTTTCGGGATCCTGCTGCATCAGGTGCTGGAGAGATTCCATGCCCGTGAAGAGGGAGCTGGGACGCTGCCCGAGCTCCTCGGGCTGCTGGAGGCGGGCTGGCGCCGCGGAGGCTTTGGCGACTCCGAGGAGGAGCGCCAGCTGCGCGGCAAGGCGGCGGGCGCATTGACCCGCTATCACGAGCGCTTCCAGTCAGAGCCTTCGGAGCCGGTTTGGTTCGAGCGGGCGTTCGCCTTCAAGCTCGGCCCTCACCTGCTGCGCGGGCGGGTCGACCGCGTCGATCGTCTTCCGGACGGCGGGTACGAGCTGATCGACTACAAGACCGGGCGCCCCAAGAGCAGCGCCCAGCTCGCGGAGGACGTGCAGCTTTCGCTCTATGCGGTGGGCGCTCGCGAAGCGTGGAGCCTGGATGCCTCACAGCAGGCCTACTACTACCTGCTCGACGATCAGAAGGTGATCGTGGCCGAGGATGGAGAGGACCGCTCCGAGTGGGTCAGGGACGTCGCGATGGAGGTGGCCGACGGGATCCTGATGCAGGGGTTCGAGCCGACGCCGTCGTATGCCGCCTGCTCGGTCTGCGACTACCGGCTGGTGTGCCCGGCTGCCGAGCGCTGACGCTCGGCCCTCGCCGCTGCTACCCCTGCCCGGGCGGATCCTCGCTCGACCGCTGGCGCAGAAAGCGCTGGAGCTCACGCGCGATCGCGTCTCCGGATGGGAGCGGAACGGATTGCTCCGCCTGCTCGCTCTCGGCGGCCTGCTCGAGGCGCTCGACGAACGCCTGGACGTCAGGGTCGCTCTGCACCGCGAGGTTGACCTGGCGGTCGTACTCGGTGGCGGCGGTCTCGAGCTCTGACGCATCGACCGCAACCCCCACCAACCCCTCGAGCTTGCGGACGAGCGCGAGCGCGGCCTTAGGGTTGGGAGCGGCGGCGACGTAGTGGGGGACCGCCGCCCACAGGCTTGCGGACGGGAGCCCACCGTTCTCGCACGCGGCGTGAAGCACGCCGATGATCCCGGTCGGGCCTTCGTAGCTCGAGCGCGCCAGCCCGAGCCGCGCCACAAGCGCTGCGTCTGACGCCAGCCCGGTGACGGCCACCGGGCGGGTATGGGGGACGTCCGCGAGCAGCGCCCCGAGCGTCACGACCAGCTGGGTACCCAGGGCCTCGGCGAGCTCGACGATCACGCGCGTGAACGTCCGCCAGCGCAGCGATGGCTCGCTGCCGGCGAGCAGCACCAGATCCCTGGGGGCGCGCGGGACGCGCGCCTCGTACAGCTCGACCGCCGGCCACTGGATCTCACGCGCTCGGCCGTCCGCCAGCGCGACCCGGGGCCGGGTGCTCTGGAAGTCATAGAACTCTTCGGGGTCGATCGTCGCGAAGCGCTGCGCCTGCAGGGCGCCTCCCACGAAGCTGAGTGCGCTCGAGGCGGCATCCGCCGCGTCGTTCCATCCCTTGAAGGCGCATACGAGCGCGGGCGCTCGCAGGCCATCCGGGCGGTACTCCCATTCAAGTGGCTGCATCCGATTCACCGTACATCATGCGTGGATGCGCTCAGCCGAACCGACCCAGGCCGGAGTGAGCACTTTGAGGCCCGGCCAGGAGGTCCGCGGCGTGTTCGCCTGCGTCCGCAAGGACCGCCTGACGACCCGCACGGGATCGCCATATCTGGCGCTCGAGCTGCGCGACCGGACGGGCAGCATCCAGGCGAGGGTGTTCCGCAATGCCGACGCGTACGCCGGGCGGTTCGAGCGCGGCCAGCTGGTCGACGTACGCGGCGCCGTCGAGCGTTTTCGCGACGAGCTCGTACTCGAGGTAGCCGAGATCGGCGCAGTCGATGAGCTGGCCGTCGATCCCGCTCAGTTCCTACCCACCGCCTACCGCGATCTCGACGAGCTCGACGGATTCCTCGAGCACCTGGCGCGCGAAGTCCACGATCGTGGCTACAGATCGCTGCTCGATCAGCTTCTCGGCGATCGAGAGCTACGAGCGGCCTGGCGCCGGGCGCCGTGCACTCGCGCCGGCCATCACGCTTATCTCGGAGGACTGCTCGAGCACACGGTCGCGGTCACGACGCTCGCGTCCGAGCTGTGCCAGTTGCACCCGCGCCTGAACAGCGATCTGCTACTGACCGCCGCCATCACCCACGATCTCGGCCGCACCAAGGAGTTCACGTACGGAGCGGAGCTCGGTCTGACCGAGGAGGGCCGGCTGCTCGGGCACCTGGTGATCGGCGAGCGGATCCTCTCCGAGCGGGCGTCCGCACTCGACGCGGACCGCAAGTTGCCCCTGCTCCACTGCGTCCTGTCGCATCACGGACCGTCGAGCGCGCCCGGCGGCCGGTTTGCGTGCCCGGAGGCACTCGCGCTATACCGCCTGAACGCGCTCGACGCCGGCGTCAAGGAGGCCTTCGAGCACGGCCTCGGGTGATCGCGGGCAATTCGGGCCGTTACCCGCCCGCACGAGATCCAGCACTACCATCCGCCGCGGCGCGGCACGGGCCTGGTGGCCCATCCAGTCTTCAAAACTGGCAGGGCCGGGCAGCCCCCGGCTTGGAAGGTTCGATTCCTTCGCCGCGTCGTCCCTGGAAACCGGCTCTTTTTCGGCTATCGGCGAGGGCACCACGGCATTTGAATCTCCGGAACGTGTCCCCAATATGTCCCCAGATCGGAGTAGATTTCTGCCCGATGCTTCGCGCTACGGGACACGTCTTCAGGATCGAGCGCAAGCGTGGGCCGGCGTGGTATGTGAAGTAC
>CATPBV010000217.1 GCA_955652345.1 uncultured Solirubrobacteraceae bacterium
GGACCGGCATTCCGGCAAGCCGGATGATGCAGGGCGAGGTCGAAAAGCTGATCCAGATGGAAAGCCAGATGCGGCGGCGCGTCGTTGGCCAGGATGAGGCGGTCGAGGCCGTCGCCAACACGGTGCGCGCGGCCCGTGCTGGCCTCCAGGATCCCGATCGGCCGATCGGCACGTTCCTGTTCCTCGGCCCGACCGGAGTCGGCAAGACCGAGCTGGCGCGGGCGCTGGCCGAGTTCATGTTCGACACTCAGGAGGCGATGGTCAGGATTGACATGTCCGAGTACATGGAGAAGCACTCGGTCTCGCGGCTCGTTGGAGCGCCGCCCGGCTACGTCGGCTACGACGAGGGCGGCCAGTTGACCGAGGCGGTCCGCCGCCGGCCCTACGCGGTCGTGCTGCTCGACGAGATCGAGAAGGCCCATCCCGACGTCTTCAACAGCCTGCTCCAGGTGATGGAAGACGGACGGCTGACCGACGGCCAGGGCCGGACAGTGTCGTTCAAGAACGTGGTCCTGATCATGACCTCCAACATCCCGGGCGGTCGGGCCGGCGTCCAGAACCACTTCAAGCCCGAGTTCATCAACCGGCTCGACGACATCGTCGAGTTCCATCCACTGAGCCGCGAGCAGATCGGCGAGATCGTCGAGCTCCAGGTGGCGACGCTGATCGACCGAGTTCGCGAGCGCGACATCGAGGTGCAGCTGACCGACGCCGCGCGCACGCTGCTCGGCAATCTCGGCTACGACCCGACGTACGGTGCGCGGCCGCTCAAGCGGGTCATCCAGAAGCGCCTCGTCGACCCGCTGGCGCTGGCGATCCTGGAAGGACGGTTCGCCCCCGGGGACACGGTTGCCGTGGACGCGGCCGGGGGCGAGCTGGTGCTTTCACGAGCGCAAGCCGCGACACCGGCGCCGGCGTAGCCGACGCGTGGGCTTCGGTTGCGGTAGAAGAGGCGCAACCGATCTCAAGGAGGTTCTCGTGCCCACGTACGTCATGCTCTCGCGGCTGACGCCCGAAGGCGTCCAGACGATCAAGAACAACCCGTCGCGGATCAAGGAGGTCAACCGCGAGGTAGAGCAGCTCGGCGCCACGGTCAAGGCGCAGTGGGCGACGCTCGGCCAGTTCGACTTCGTCAACGTGATCGAGGCGCCCGACGAGAAGACGATCGCGCGGGTCTCGCTCGAGCTGGGATCGCGCGGCACCGCGCGCTACGAGACGCTGACCGCGATCCCGATCGACGACTTCATTGGCGCCATCTGACCGCGTCCTGGTCGTGGGCGGCGGGGCGCGGGAGCACGCGATCGTCCACGCGCTGCTGCGGTCTCCCAGACGTCCTGAGGTGACGTGCGCACCCGGCAACGCTGGAATCGCCGGCGAAGCGCGGCTGCTCGACATCGACGCCGACGACATCGACGGGCTCGTGCGAGCGGCCCGCTCGGAGGGCGTCGACCTGGTCGTCGTCGGTCCGGAGGCTCCGCTCGTGGCGGGTCTGGCGGACGCCCTCGCGGCCGTCGGCGTGCGGTGCTTTGGACCGACCGCAGCAGGCGCCGCGCTCGAGGGCTCGAAGGCGTTCTGCAAGGAGGTGATGGTCGCGGCCGGAGTCCCGACCGCCGCCTACCGCGTCGTCGAGGACCCAGCCGACGGGATCGAGGCTATCTCCAGCTACCCGGTGGTGATCAAGGCGGACGGGCTCGCAGCCGGCAAGGGGGTTGTGATCGCCCGGGACGAGAGCGAAGCGCGCGAGGCCCTCGAGGACCTGCTGGTGCGCCGTCGCTTCGGGACCGAGCGCGTCGTCGTCGAGGAGCACCTGGACGGCGAGGAGCTGTCGCTGCTGGCGCTGTGCGACGGACGCAGCGCGCTGCCACTTGCATCCGCCCAGGACTACAAACGGATCTTCGACGGGGACCGGGGCCCCAACACCGGCGGAATGGGCTCCTACTCTCCGGTTCCTTCTGTCGACGCCGCGCGCGCCGCCGACATCTGCGCGACGGTCCACCAGCCGGTGCTGGACGAGCTTGCGGCGCGTGGGATCTCGTTTCACGGAGTGCTCTACGCCGGTCTGATGCTCACCCCGGACGGGCCGAAGGTGCTCGAGTTCAACGTGCGCTTCGGCGACCCCGAGACCCAGGCGATCCTTCCCCGGCTGCGGTCGGATCTGCTCGACCTCCTCGAGGCATCGACGATCCCCGGCGGTCTCGAGAACGCCGAGCTCGAGTGGGCGCTCGAGACGGCGGTGACGGTCGTCCTCGCAAGCCGCGGCTATCCGGAGAGCTCGTCCAGCGGAGATGTGATCACCGGGCTCGACGAGGTCGGCCCGGACGTGTCCGTCACCCACGCCGGCACCGCCCGCGGCGACGCCGGTGCCGTGGTCACCGCGGGCGGCAGGGTACTGAGCGTCACCGCACTCGGCACCGACGCTGCTGCCGCCCGGGCAAGCGCTTATTCTGCCGCTGACGTGATCGCCTTCGACGGCAAGCAGCTCCGGCGGGACATCGCCCAACGAGCGGCATGAGCGAGCAAGCCGCCGTCGTCGCACTCCCCGAGACCGAAGCCGAGTCCGAGCTCGAGGCGCTCGCCGTCGACGCGCCGCTGGTCGGCATCGTGATGGGCTCGAAGAGCGATCTGCCGGCGATGCAGGCCGCCGAGAAAGAGCTAGCAGATCGCGGGATCCGCTCCGAGGTGCGGGTGATGTCCGCGCATCGCGAGCCCGACAAGGTCGCCGACTACGCCCGCAACGCGAAGCTGCGAGGGCTGCGGGTGATCATCGCGGGCGCTGGCCTGTCGGCGGCGCTTCCCGGCGTCGTGGCCGCCCACACCGAGCTTCCCGTGATCGGAGTCCCGCTGACGAGCCGAACCTCCGTGGCCGGCGGACTTGACGCCTTGCTGGCGATCGCGCAGATGCCCCCGGGCGTTCCCGTGGCATGCGTAGGGGTGGACAACGCACGTAACGCGGCGGTGCTCGCGGCCCGGATCCTTGGCGCGTAAGCGCCATCGAGCGCTAGCCTGTCCATGCGGGTATTGATGGCCCAGTCGATCGTTCATCTGTCATCGGTGGTGGGGAGCCCTCTGCTCGACTCAAACGGTGGCCGGCTCGGCCGTGTCGAGGACGTTGTCGCGAAGCTCGACCCCGAAGACGAAGCTCGGCCCCCCGTCATCGGGCTGAAGGCGAGAATCGGAGGGCGCGAGATGTTCGTGCCCTGCTCCCGAATCGAGCGCATGGAGCCGTCAGCGGTCCGCACGGCGACGACCGAGCTGAACCTCGGGCAGTTCGAGCGACGGCCCAGCGAGCTCCTCCTCCGCGCCGACCTGCTCGATCGCAGCCTGATCAACACGGACACCGCCCTTCTGGTCACGGCCCGGGAGGTCGAGCTGACTCGCGATGATGGCACGTGGCGGGTCGCCGGCATTGATCCGAGCTTCCGCGCGCGATTGCGGCGCTTGGTGCCGCGACGGTTCCGTAACCACGATGCCCAGCCGGCGGAATTTGTGGCTTGGCAGGACATGGAGCCTTTCGGAGGTCACGTCCCGACCCTGCGCATGAAGCTGACGGCGCGCCAGATCGCCCGCCTGCACCCCGCCCAGATCGCGGACCTGGTCGAGGCGGCGTCGCACGACGAGGGCGAGGAGATCCTCGATGCCGTCCGCGAGGACAAGGAGCTCGAGGCCGACGTGTTCGAGGAGCTCGACGATGAGCACCAGGTGGAGTTCCTGCGGGAGCGCTCGGACGCCGATGCCGCCGAGGTGCTGTCGCGGATGGCCAATGACGATGCGGCCGACCTGCTGCTCGAGCTCGATCAGGACCGGCGCCTGCCGATCCTGAATTTGATGCCCGCCGAAGACCAGCGCAAGATCACCGCGATCCTCGGCCACAATCCCTCGACTGCCGGCGGCCTGATGGATCCTGACTTCGTCTCGGCGCCGGCCGAGGCGACCGTCGAGGAGGCTCTGGAGCGGGTGCGCTCGAGCGAGCTGAGCCCCGAGCAGGCCTCGATCCTGTGCGTGGTCGACGATCGTGGCGTATTCATTGGCGCCGTACCGCTCGCGCAGCTGATTCTCGCCGAGCCGCAGCAGCGGCTGGCCGACCTGATCAACGAACGAACGCCGGCGGTGATGGCGGAAACGGACCTGCCCGAGGTGGCGACGCTGATGAGCGACTGGAACCTGATCGCGCTGCCCGTGCTCGACGAGGAGGGCCGCCCGGAAGGGGTCATCGCCGTGGA